>MUNB01000056.1:0-232 GCA_002154345.1 Streptomyces griseus | reverse complement strand
CGCGGTGGCCCTGCTCGACCTGGAACCGCAGGACGCGCCGGTGCAGTCGGGCCCGGTGCCGTTCAGCAGCGCGTCGCTGGGCGCGGGGGCCGGGCCCCGGCCCTGGCCGGCGGAGGCCGCACCGGGCCGGCCCGGCGAGTTCGGCCCGCCCGCCCCGAACCCGCGGGAAGCGCCGTACGGGCCACCGCGTCCGCAGGAAGCCTCGCAGGAAGCGTTGCGGGAAGCACCGGGC
>MUNB01000559.1:304-4681 GCA_002154345.1 Streptomyces griseus | reverse complement strand
TCCCCCGGCAGCCCGAACCCGCCATGGTTCACCGCGTTCAGGGAGCGCACCGGCGCGGCTGCCACAGGCCGGTTGTGCGCCCGGCGTGACCGGATACAGCACACACAACCGATGGTTTTCAGCCAACTTCACCTGAGGCCCGAACCCTTCGCCGTATGGCCGGACACCCCACCGCCCACCAGGCAGGAACGGACCGCGCGGTACGCTTTCACCCGACGCGGACGGGCCACGTTGTCGAAGGGCACTTCCCTGTGCGCTTCGCGAGTGAAACGCTTCGTGATCGAACGCTTCACGCCACGTTTCCTTATCGACATTGAGCTGGTGGGGGAAGGTGTCACGGCGGGACCACGCGACGCAGTAGATTCGATCTTGGAAATCGGAGACTGGGGACACGTGCGACACCGAGGGGAAACGTGCAGGAGCGACAGGCCCGTAAGGACCAGGGAGACGCGAACACCGAGGGGGGCTTAGCGTCATGAGCCAGGACTCCGCCGCCGCGACGGAGGCCGCACGCAAGCTGACCGGGCGGCGACGCCGGGAAGTCGTTGCCGTGCTGCTGTTCAGCGGCGGCCCTATCTTCGAGAGCTCCATCCCGCTCTCCGTTTTCGGAATCGACCGGCAGGACGCGGGAGTTCCCCGCTACCGCCTGCTGGTCTGCGGTGGCGAGGAAGGACCGTTGCGCACGACCGGTGGGCTCGAACTCACCGCGCCGTACGGCCTGGAGGCGATCAGCAGAGCAGGCACCGTGGTGGTGCCCGCCTGGCGGTCGATCACCTCGCCGCCGCCCGCCGAGGCACTGGACGCGCTGCGGCGCGCCCACGAGGAGGGCGCCCGCATCGTCGGTCTGTGCACGGGAGCCTTCGTGCTCGCGGCCGCCGGCCTGCTGGACGGCCGGCCGGCCACCACACACTGGATGTACGCACCGACGCTGGCCAAGCGCTATCCGTCGGTGCACGTCGATCCGCGCGAGCTGTTCGTGGACGACGGCGATGTACTCACCTCCGCCGGTACGGCGGCGGGTATCGATCTCTGCCTCCATATAGTCCGCACCGACCACGGCACGGAAGCCGCCGGGGCACTCGCCCGCCGGCTCGTCGTGCCGCCGCGGCGCAGTGGCGGGCAGGAGCGCTACCTGGACAGGTCTTTACCGGAGGAGATCGGGTCCGACCCGCTCGCCGAGGTCGTGGCCTGGGCGCTGGAGCATCTGCACGAGCAGTTCGACGTGGAGACGCTCGCGGCGCGCGCCTACATGAGCAGGCGGACCTTCGACCGCAGGTTCCGCTCGCTCACCGGCAGCGCACCGCTCCAGTGGCTGATCACCCAGCGGGTGCTTCAGGCACAGAGGCTGCTGGAGACCTCCGACTACTCGGTCGACGAGGTCGCCGGCCGCTGCGGCTTCCGCTCACCGGTCGCGCTGCGCGGGCACTTCCGCCGCCAGCTCGGCTCCTCCCCCGCCGCGTACCGGGCCGCCTACCGGGCCCGTCGTCCGCAGGGGGTGGCGGAGAGCGCCGCGACGGTGGTCGAGACGATGGTGCCCAGCCAGGGGCCGCCGTCCGGACGCCGGGGCACGCCCGTGCCCTCCGCACCCGTCGTCGTGGCGGCGTCGGTGGGGCCCGGGGAGCACTCCCTGCCGGGTCCTGACGCGTACGTTCCCGGTCGCCCGGCCCTGCCGGGACAGCGGAGTGCCCCGTAGGGTGGGGCTCATGAACGACCGCATGGTGTGGATCGACTGCGAGATGACCGGGCTCTCGTTGGCGGACGACGCACTCATCGAGGTGGCCGCCCTGGTCACCGACTCGGAGCTGAACGTGCTCGGCGAAGGGGTGGACATCGTGATCCGCCCGCCGGACGCGGCCCTGGAGACCATGCCCGAGGTGGTGCGGCAGATGCACACCGCCTCGGGCCTGCTCGACGAGCTGGCCGGGGGCACCACCCTGGCGGACGCCGAGGAGCGGGTCCTGGCCTACGTCCGTGAGCATGTGAAGGAGCCCGGCAAGGCCCCGCTCTGCGGAAACTCGGTCGGTACCGACCGCGGGTTCCTGGCGCGGGACATGCGGGATCTGGAGAGCTATCTGCACTACCGGATCGTGGATGTGTCCTCGGTCAAGGAGCTGGCCCGGCGCTGGTATCCCCGGGCGTATTTCAACAGCCCGGACAAGAACGGCAACCACCGGGCGCTGGCGGACATCCGTGACTCCATCACGGAGCTCCGCTACTACCGGGAGGCGGTCTTCGTGCCGCAGCCCGGCCCGGACTCCGAGCGCGCCAAGGAGATCGCGGCGCGTCTGGCGGCTCCGGCCGCACCGTAGGAACCCGCTGGTCACGGGCGCGCACGCGCCCGTGGACCGGCCCCGGGAAACGGGGGCGCGAGCACCCTCCCGGACCCTGTACACTTTTTCTCGGCCGGTCGGAAACGACCGGACGACATGGTGGGTATAGCTCAGCTGGCAGAGCACCTGGTTGTGGTCCAGGATGTCGCGGGTTCAAGTCCCGTTACTCACCCTGAGGGAAGGGCCCCGGTCTTCGGACCGGGGCCCTTCCGCGTATGCGCTCCTTCAGTCAGGCGCTCGGACGGTCGGGTCAGAACGTGACGTCGGAGCAGGCGTAGAAGGCGTTGCCGGTGTCCGCGATGGTCCAGACGCCGAGGATCAGGTGCTTGCCCGACTTCTGCGGCAGTGCGCCGGCGTGCGTGACGGTGGAGCCGGGCTGCCGGCCGCCGAAGGGCACGGTCAGGAAGGGCTGCGGCTCCAGGTCCGCCCGGGTGAGGGGCTTCGCCGGGTCGTAGCCGTCCTTGGTGACGTAGTACCGGAAGTCGGTGGTGGCGTGCCGGGCGGTGATCCGCCAGCGGAAGGTGTGGCTCGCCCCGGCGCTCACCCGGGAGGCGGGCCAGGCTCCGCCGCGCGGGTCGTCCAGCTCGGCGAACCGCTGGTTGCCCCCGGCGCAGATCAGACCGTCGCGGGGACCGGCGGCCGGGAAGCCCTTGGGGCCCTCCACGCTCGGCGGCTCCCACTGGATCTGCCCGCAGCCGCGGACGGTGCCGTCACCGCAGAGCTGCTGCCTGCTGACGGGTGAGTCGGTGTACCCGTGGCCCTGTGCGCTGCCGGAGGTGGCCAGCAGGGAGACCCCGGCGATGCCGAGGCCGAGGAGTAAGGACGTGATCTTTCTGCGCATGTGGTGCTCCTGCGTGAGGGGTGGAGCGTGCGGACAGATGGACCGGTGGCCGGACCGGCGACGGCTCGCCGCACTTGGTCTAGACCAAGACCGAGGCTAGAGCCGGAATCATGGTCATGTCCATACCAATGAAGACGGCGGCAGAAGGCCCCGGACGGCCGCCGTCCGGCCGTCCGGGGCCCCGGGTCAGACCGCCGGCGCCTCCACATGGGCGACGACCTGGGCGTGGAAGCGGTCCACGGCCTCGTCGACACTGCGGATGAAGCCGGTCTCGGCGCTGCCCCGGCCGTTGCCCATGCCCTTGAACAAGGAGAGCCGGAAGCCGGTGATCTGCGCCCCGTCCTTCGGGAGGAGGTCGGCGGGCTCCGGGCGCAGCCGCTCCAGGGTGCCGCGCGGGCCCGGGCCCTGGCCGTCGACGAGCGTCTCGATGTGCAGGTCGGCGGGGGCCTCGGCGAGCCGCCGGACCAGCCGCTTCGCCCGGGTGAGGGGGTAGCCCGTCTCCTCGGCGGGCACCTCGATGGACGTACGGAGCTTGGCGGTGCGCAGATCGGCGGTGATGGCCAGGACGCCCGGGGTGCCCTCGATGCGGATCTCGGCGTTCAGCCTGCCCTGCTCGCAGAGGTGGTCGGCCAGCTCGGCACGGCGGGCGCCCGGGTCGGAGCCGCGCCGGGCGCGCTGGACCGGCAGGACCTTCTGCCCCAGCTCGCCGCCCAGCCGCAGACACACCTGCCGGACCAGCCGCTCCCAGTTCTCGATGACCTCCAGGGCCGGGCGTCGCCCTGGCACAGGGTCTCGTCGTCGATGCCCCGGCGCACGGGCACCCAGGCCGCGCCCATGTTCTGGAAGCCGTGGCAGCCGGAGTTCTCGTGCTGGAGGTACAGCAGCAGCTCCTGGAGCAGCCAGGCGTGCGCGGCGTTGCCGACCCCCTCGTGGCGGATCAGCATCTGCGCCTGGTGCACGACCTCCGCCCAGGACAGATGCCAGAGCGCCACCTTGTGCTTGCGCCGCCGGTCGATCCGCACGTCGACGAGCGGGCTGCCTTCGAGCGCGACGTCGTTGGACAGGGTGATCACGGCCTCGTAGCCGCGCCGGGCGGCGATGTCCATGTACGCCTGCACCTGGTCGGGCTTGAGCGCGTTCCCGTTGGTCTTGGTCTCGACGAGCGCGGTCCACAGCTTGCCCGCCCGCTCGACCCGGACCACCCCG
>MUNB01000559.1:0-267 GCA_002154345.1 Streptomyces griseus | reverse complement strand
CCGGCGGTGAGCCGGCGGCCGAACTCCGGCACCTGGGCCATCACGGAGAGCACGACCGAGGTGGCCCGCGTCTCGCGCTCACGGTCGCTCTTGAGCGCCGACACGGGGAACAGCCGGGCGGACCGCCACGACTCGTTGTCGGCGAGGCTCTTCTTGGCCGTACGGGGAAGGGTGACCTTCTTCTTCGCCGTACGGGGGCGGCGCGCGGGCTTCGGTACGGGGGCGGGGTCGGCGGGTCCCGGCGCGGCGGGAGCCCGGGGTGCGGCG
>MUNB01000558.1 GCA_002154345.1 Streptomyces griseus | reverse complement strand
TCACCGGCTTCTTCCGGCAGGCGCAGGTCCTGCCGGAAGAAGCCGGTGAACAGGGCGGACAGCAGCGGATAGAAGATGATCGCCGCGAAGAGGGCGATTCCCGGAGCGGTGAGCAGCAGGGCGAACGCACCGTCGGACAGTCGCGCCCCTGTCCGCCTGCGGGGCGGAGGAGCCTTCTGGGGAGGTGCGGCCGTACTCATGGGTCTGTCCTCTCGAACGGTGGCGGGAGCGCCGGGGCCCTGTGCGTGAACGCCGTCCCAGCTCCACTGAACACAAGTTGCAACATGCGGGATCGTTCTCCATATAGTGCGACGGAGTCAACCCTTTGGGGCGATTGGTCACCGGTTCCGTGTGGCCCCGGTGAACGGCTCTGATCTGTGGTGAGCGCGCCCTTCGGTGCGCGACGGCCCGGTCGGCGGCCGCAACCGGAACTTACAGCCAATCCCACTGACTGAACAGTGGTTGCACAATATGGATGTGATGTACGTTCGAGTTCTCCGCCATGGCGGGGAGTACCCGAGCTTCACACCAAGGAGGCCGCATCGTGCGGGAAGAAGAGGGCCACTACGACATCGCCGTGATCGGCGGTGGACTGGCCGGGACCTGCGCGGCCATCGCCGCGGCCCGGCTCGGCCGGCGCGTCGCCCTGGTCAACAACCGGCCCGTACTCGGCGGCAACGCCAGCAGCGAGATCCGCGTCTGGGTCTGCGGCGCCACCGCACACGGCGTGCACCGCTGGGCCCGCGAGACGGGGATCATGGGCGAGCTGTACACGGAGAACCAGTACCGCAACCCCGAGGGCAACCCGTACTACTGGGACCAGGTCGTCCTCGACGCCGTCCGTGCCGAACCGAACATCGACCTCTTCCTCAACACCGATGTGCGCGAGGTCGAGGCGAGCGGCCCCGACGACCGCCGTGAGGTGCACTCCTGCACCGGCTGGATGATGGGCTCGGAGCGCCGCATCACCTTCCGCGCGCGCCAGTTCCTCGACTGCACCGGAGACGGTCTGCTCGGCCATCTCGCCGGCGCCCGTTACCGCACGGGCCGTGAGGGGCGGCCGGAGTTCGACGAGCCCTGGGCGCCGCCGGAGGCGGACGACGCGCTCCTCGGCTCGACGATCCTCTTCCACACCAAGGACCTGGGCCGGCCGGTGAAATTCGTGCCGCCCGCCCACGCCAAGGACCTCTCGGACACGCCCATCCTGCGCAACCGCGTCCTGCGCACCGGGGACAACGGCTGCGACTACTGGTGGATCGAGTGGGGCGGCGAACTCGACACCGTCCACGACAACGAGCGCATCCGCGACGAACTCCAGTCCGTGATCATGGGGATCTGGGACCACATCAAGAACTCCGGCCGGTTCCCGGACGCGGCCGACCTCACCCTGGAGTGGGTCGGCAGCCTCCCCGGCAAGCGGGAGTACCGGCGCTTCCTCGGCGACCACGTCCTCACCCAGCAGGACATCCTCCAGCAGCGCCGGTTCGAGGACCGGGTGGCCTTCGGCGGCTGGTCCGTCGACCTCCACCCCGTCCAGGGCATGTACGCCGACGAGCCCGGTGCACGCCAGCGGTACGCGGACGGCATCTTCCACATCCCGCTGCGCTCCCTGTACTCGGCGAACGTGACGAACCTGCACTTCGCCGGGCGCAACATCTCCGCCACCCACATCGCCTTCGGGGCCACCCGCGTCATGGCCACCTGCGCGACGCTCGGCGAGGCCGCGGGCACCGCCGCGGCCCTGTGCGTCGCCGAGGGCCTCACCCCGAGGCAACTGGCCACCGAACGCCCGGACCTGGTGCACCGCACGCTGCTGCGCCAGGACGCCTCCGTGATCGGCCTCGCCGACGAGGACCCCGACAACCTGGCGCTCACCGCCCGGGTCAGCGCCTCCTCCAGCCTGACCCGGCTGGCCGCCGAGCCGACGGCGGCCGCACCCGGAACCCCGTACCCCCTCACCCGTGACCTCGCCCTCCTACTGCCCGTCGACCCCGCCCTGGACACGGTCGACCTCCTCGTCCACGGAGCCCCGGACGGCACGTCCCGGGAACTCACCGTGGAGCTGTGGGGGACCGGCCGCGCCGAGAACGCCGTCCCGGCCGACCACCTCCTCACCACCGCGGTCGCGGTCCCGCCCGGCGGCCCCCACTGGGTCACGGTCCGCCTCGACCACCGTCCCGAGACCTCCGGCAACGCGGTCCTCCTCGTCCGGGCCTGCGCCGACACGGCCCTGACCCTGCTGCCCGAGCGCACCGACGGAGTCCTCGCGCTGCGCCGGAAGGCCGAGGGGGACGCGGCCGTCGACCACGACATCCCGGAGGAGGACGGGCAGCCGGTCCTGGAATGGCAGGCCCGCGGCCTGCGCCGGCAGACCTTCGCCTTCCGGGCCGCACCCGACACCGCCGCGTTCGGCCCCGCCCGGGCCGTGGGCGGGTACCAACGCCCCTACGGCGGACCGCACATGTGGTCCTCCGGGCCGGCCGGCGAAGCGGAGTGGCTCCGTCTCGACTGGGACGCCGAGCAGGACGTCACCGAGGTCCGCCTGGTGTTCGACGACGACGTGGACGAGTACCTCAACAACCTGCACCGCCACCGCACCCCGTACGAGGTCATGCCGGAGCTGGTACGGGACTACCGCCTTCAGGCGTGCGACGCCGCCGGCGACTGGCACACGCTGCTCACGGTGACGGAGAACCGGCGCCGCCACCGGGTGCACCCGGTGCGGACCGCGGACGGCGGCCCCGTACGCACCGCCGCGCTGCGGCTCGTGGTCGACGCGACGCACGGGGCACGGCACGCGCACGTGGTCGCCTTCAAGGCGTACGGCGACCGCACGGACTGACCGGCGCGGTCCGCGGGACGACGAAGGGCCGGTGGGAACCGCTCGGTTCCCACCGGCCCTTCGCCATGGCCGCTCAGAGTGCGCCGAGCGCCTGACTGATGGCGTCGGCGGCCTCGATGACCTCGCGCACCAGGGCGATGCGCTCCTCCTCGGTGTCGGCGCGCTCGCCGAGCAGCGAGGTCGGACCCCACAGCGAAATGGCCGCGACGATGTCGCCCGAGGCGTCGCGGACGGGTGCGGCCAGCGACGCGCGGCCGAGCGCCCGCTCCTCCGCCTCGACGGCGTAACCGGTGCGCCGCACGGTGTCGATCTCCTCGTCGAGGAGGTCGTGGCTGGTGGTCGTGTACTCGGTGTGCGCCGGGAGAGGATCCCCGAGCAGCTTGCGGCGCTCCTTGGGGGCGAGAGCGGTGAGCAGGCACTTGCCGATGCTCGTGGCGTGCAGCGGGGCGGTGTGTCCGCCCTGGGTGTACGACTTGGGGGCGCGAGCGCCCTCGAAGTTGCACAGGAACATCAGCTCGCCGTCCCGGCGCACGGCCACATTGGCCCCCAGGCCGGTGCGGGTGGCGAGGTCCTGGAGCACCATCCGCGCGGCCCGGTGCACGGGATGGCGGTTGGTGGCGGTGGCGGCCAGCGGGAGGATGCCGAGGCTGAGCCGGTAGAGGTTGCTGACCGGATCGCGTTCGACCATGTCGAGGCGTTCCAGGGTGGACAGCAGGCGTGAGGTGGTCGACGAGCCCAGCCCGGTGAGCTCGGCGACGTCGGAGACGCGTAGCTCGGGCCGGCCGGAGTCGAGTGCGCGCAGTACGGAGACCGCTCGTTCGACGCTCTGGTTCGTTCCGGCGTCAGTAGCCCGGCTAGCCATGGCCCTCCCTCTTTCTGCAAATCTATTGCACTATCTGCATCAGCTTAGCGTGTGCGCCGGTCACCCGTACGCCGAATCAGCCCGAGTGCGGCGCCCGGGGGCGGCTTCGGACAGGAAGCGTCGCTGAGACTCCTCCAGGGCCGCCGTCTCGTCCGGTTCCCCCGGGTGGTCGAAATGGCCCGCCCGGAGCACGAAGAGCTCGCGCGGCCCCGCCAGCGCCCCGTACACGGCGAACTGCCCGGGTGGGGGGACCGACGGATCGAACAGGGCGGCGCCCACGTGCACGGGGATGCGGATGTGCCGTGCCGCCGTCGCCGCGTCGAAGTA
>MUNB01000557.1 GCA_002154345.1 Streptomyces griseus | reverse complement strand
CCCAGGGGTCGTCCTCGCCGAACCACTTCCGTACGTCGGCGAGGGTGGCGAAGGGCAGCGGCCAGGAGTCGAACCAGTCGCCCCACTCGCGCTGGGAGGCGGCTCCGAGGGCGGAGGCCCGCATGTCGCAGATGACGACGGCGCGGACCAGGTCGGGGCGCTTGGCGGCGAGCTGCCAGCCGGTGAGCGCTCCCATGGCGTGGCCGACGACGGTGACGGGGCCGAGCCCGAGCTGTTCGATCGCGGCCTCGGCGTCGGAGACGTAGGCGTCGCGGGTGTACGGGCCGTCGGCGGGCTTGTCGCTGCGGCCGTGGCCCCGTTGGTCGAGGCCGACCGCGCGGTGCCGTTCGGCGAGCCAGCGGGCGGTCGGGGCCCAGTGCGAGGCCCGGCCCATCAGCCCGTGCAGCAGTAAGACCCCGGGAGCGCCGTCCGCTTCCGCGCGCCCCTTGGGCGGGTCGGCGAACTCCCATGCCGCGAGGCGTACGCCGTCGGTTCCGGTCACATCGATGCGCCGCACCATAGTCCTGGCACCCCCTTCTGGTCCTCGGTCACCGTGTGGTCGCCCCGCCAGGCTATCGAACTCTTATTCGAAAACGAGGTCGCGCCACCCAAGACCCCACGTTCGAGTGACACCGGTCAACGATTGATGCCGACCGGCCTGGGGAGATCTTCAGCGGGAGGCGGGCCGCTCGGGGACAGGGGCCCGCGGGAACTGACCTTGAGAGCTCGGGGCTCCGGGTCAGCACAGGGGAGGAACGGCCCCGGCGTCTTCGGACGCCGGGGCCGCCCGCTGTTCGAACACGGCCTCCGGCGGGCGCCCGGCGGATCGGGGCCCGGCCTTCTCCGGCGGCCTCGACAACGATGGCAGGCGGCAGCGCGAACCGCCCCGCACCGGCCGGGACCGGCCCCTTCCGAAGCGTGACGGGCACCGTGCGGTGCGCGTGGTGGTACGACGGGCGCATTCCCTGCTCCCTCCCCGACCGTGCCGGCCGTGGCCGGCCGACACCCTCAGGTGCGCTGCCTGGCCTCAGCCTGGCATGTGACGCGTCCGGCCGCTGCCATTCCGGACGGAAACCGGAAAGCCCGCAGCACGGTGGGGCCGCCGTGACCGGCCGCCGCACCGGCGTCGGACGACGAACGCCCCGGCACCGGGCGGCCGCCGGGTCAGCGCTTGGCGACGAAGACGTGCGAGGCGACGTCGGAGTCCAGCTCCGCCGCCTCCCCGCTGGAGCCGACCAGCACGCCGCCGGGCGACTCGGTCACGCTGACCACGGACCCGGGCTGCACCCCGGCCCTGCGCAGCGTGTACATCAGCTGCGCGTCGGTCTGGATCGGCTCCCCGATCCGCCGGACCACCACGGTCTTGCCCTCGGCGCCCGGGTCCAGGTCGGCCAGGCTCACCATGGAGGCGTCCAGGAACGGGTCGGCCTCGGCCTTCTCGCCCAGCTCCTCCAGGCCCGGGATGGGATTCCCGTACGGCGACTCCGTCGGGTGGCGCAGCAGCTCCAGCACCCGCCGCTCCACCGCCTCGCTCATCACGTGCTCCCAGCGACAGGCCTCGGCGTGGACCTGCTCCCACTCCAGGCCGATCACGTCCACGAGCAGACACTCGGCGAGCCGGTGCTTGCGCATGACGCGGGTGGCGAGGCGGCGGCCCTCCTCGGTCAGCTCCAGATGGCGGTCCCCCGCGACCTGGACCAGTCCGTCGCGCTCCATGCGGGCCACCGTCTGACTGACGGTCGGACCGCTCTGGTCCAGCCGTTCGGCGATCCGGGCGCGCATGGGGACCACGCCTTCCTCTTCCAGTTCGAGGATGGTGCGGAGATACATCTCCGTGGTGTCGATCAGTCCGGACATACGTGCCCCTCGATGCTGTGACTAGAAAACGTCGTGCGATGGCCCTGCACCAATTCTGACGCATAGCACCGACAACCGTGCCGCCCCGGTGGAAGACCGGTGGAAGTGCGTACGGACAGGGTCGCAGGGCGCTATTGACAGGCCACTGGTCCAGACCGCAACGTGATCGGCGGCACAGCCATTCCCACCCCGCCGAAAGGGCCCTTCCCGATGAGCGACAGCAAGCTGGCCGGCCAGTTCTTCGATGCGGCGATCGGCCTGCTGACGCGGGTGCGGGACGAGGAGGCGGACAGCATCGCCGCCGCCGGCGCGGCGATCGCGGACACCGTCGAGTCGGGCGGCCGGCTCTTCGCCTTCGGCGCCGGCCACTCCTCGCTGGCCGCCCAGGACGTCGTCTACCGCGCGGGCGGCCTGGCGCTGATGAACCTGCTCACCGTGCCCGGCGCGGTCGGCGTGGACGTCATGCCCGCGACGCTCGGTTCGGCGCTGGAGCGGGTGGACGGGCTCGCGTCGGCCGTCCTGGACTCCAGCCCCGCCACCGCCGGGGACCTCCTGGTGATCGTCTCGCTGTCCGGGCGCAACGCCCTGCCGGTCGAGATGGCGCAGAACGCCCGGGCCCTCGGGCTGAAGGTCATCGGCCTCACCTCGGTCGCGTACGCGGAGCACACCCGCTCCCGGCACGCCTCGGGCGGCTTCCTGCGGGACCACTGCGACATCGTCCTGGACAGCAAGATCGCGATCGGCGACGCGGAGCTGACGGCCCCGGGCGTCGACGCCCCCTTCGCCCCCGCCTCCACCGTGGTGACCAGCGCGATCATGCAGGCGATGCTGGCGGCCGCCGTGGAGCGGCTGGTGGACCGGGGCATCGAGCCGCCGATGCTGCGCTCGGGGAACGTGGACGGCGGCCACGAGTGGAACGGCCGGGTCATGACGGAGTACCGGGACCGGATCTTCTACCGGCACTGAGCCGCGGCCTCCGGGCCCCGGGCCGGCAGGACGACCCGGGCCGTCAGCCCGCCGCCCGGGTTGGCGCTCGCGGCGGCGTCGCCGCCGTGCGCCCGCGCCACCGACGCCACGATGGAGAGCCCGAGGCCCGCGCCCTCGCCGGGCGCGTGGCGGCGGGCCCGGGCCCGGCGGAACGGTTCGAACAGCAGCGGCACGGTCGCCGGGTCCACCACGGGTCCGGTGTTGGCGACCTCCAGCCCGTCCGGCCCCACCCGGACCCGTACGGTCCCGCCGGGGTGGTTGTGGCGCAGCGCGTTGGCGACCAGGTTGTGCACGAGGTGGTCGAGCAGGACCGCGTCGCCCTCGACCGTCACCGGCCGGGCCGTCACCTCCACGGTGATGTCCCGCTCCTTCGCCTCGGCGGCCAGCGCCTCGGTGACCGTGGCGGTGGTCTCGTCCAGCGCGACCCGCTCCCGCCGCCGCAGCCCCTCGTCGGAGACCGCGAGGAGCAGCAAGCCCTCGATGAGCCGCTCGCTGCTCGCGGCGGTGTCGATGAGCTTGTCCCGGATCCAGGCGACCTTCTCCGGCGGCGGGTCGTCGGCGAGCCCGATCTCGGCGGCGGCCCGCTGCACGGCGAGCGGGGTGCGCAGCTCGTGGGCGGCGTTGGCGGCGAACCGCTGCCGGGCGGCGACCACCTCCTGGATCCGGTCGAGCATCCCGTCGAAGGTGTCGGCCAGCTCCTTCAGCTCGCCGGGCGGCGCCTTCAGCGCGATCCGCTCGTGCAGGTTGGATCCGGAGAGCCGGCGGGCGCGGGCGGTGATGACGCCGACCGGCCGCAGCACCCGGCCCGCCATCCACCAGGCGAGGGCGACGGAGAGCGCGGAGTAGACGGCGAGGGAGACCCCGGAGACGGTCAGCAGCTGGCTGAGCGCGGCGTCCCCGGCGACGGTGCTGACCTTCTGCGCGACCGCGATCTGGCCGGGTTCGAGCACCGCGGTCCGCGCCCAGTCCGAGGACGGCAGCGTGGGGGCCGCGGTGGCGGCGCCGTCCAGCCGGGTGGCGGGCACGGCCGGGGCGACGGCGGTGACGATACCGGCGTACACACCCTCGCTGACCAGCAGATAGACGATGGCCAGCAGCAGGACGCCGGCCATCACCAGCAGTCCGCCGTACAGCGCGGCGAGACGGGTGCGCTCACTGTTCACCGGGCGCTCCCCGTACCGGCCCCGGGGGCGTCCCCGATGCGGTAGCCGGCCCCCGGCACGGTCTCGATCACCGGGGGTGCGCCGAGTTTGGCGCGGAGCTTG
>MUNB01000556.1 GCA_002154345.1 Streptomyces griseus | reverse complement strand
AGCTGATTCCGGAGCTGATTCGGGGGTCGTTTCCGCTACGGGGTCCTCGCCGGGGTCGACGAGTTCGAGGCGCAGCCCCTCGGGCAGCGGTACGGCGGCGGCCCGGTGCTGCGGATCGGCCGCCTCCGGGCGTACGCGTACCTCCACGCCGTCCGATGCGCCGACCCAGAGCGGGGCGGTCGCCCCGCGCACGGCGCCGGTGGACCGCTCGGCGCTGCCGAGGTCGGCGGCGTGTTCGGCGTTGTGGGTCTCGACGTCCTGCCAGTCCGACCAGCCCTCGCCGCCGGTCGCCCGGGTGCGGACCTGGACCGTGCCGTGGAGCTCGGCATCGGCGTCGTCCCAGACCACGCCCACCAGGGAGAACGGGCGGGCGTCGCGCTGGGCCAGGCCCTGGCCGGCCGCCACGCCCGCGACCCGGTCGGACGGGGCGGCGAGCGGCTCCAGGGGCAGAGACTGCGTCGAGCCCGCGAGCTCGGCCGCGCGGGGGGAAGGGGCTTCGGCCCGTACTGACGACGGCGGGCCGGAACCCGGTGATTCGGGGGACACGGAGGGCGGCCGGGCCGAGGCGGAGTGCGAGGCCGGGGCGGACAGGGCGGGGGCGGCGAGCGGCAGGGTGAGGGCCGCCGCGCAGGTGACGCCGACTGAGGTGACCAATAGTGCACGCATACGCACGATCGTGGTCATACAGTCATGACTCCGGCTACCCGGGCATCGGCGCCGCCTTGACGTACCGTCTGCCGGGCCGTCTGCCGAACCGGTGTACGTGACACCCGTTCAGCCCGCCCCGCACAGCGCCCCCGCGTACGCTTGCGCGGATGAACTCCAGCGACCGCACCCCTGCCGACCTGCTGCGATCCGCCCTTGCCGCGGACCCGGCCCGCCCCTTGGTCACCTTCTACGACGACGCCACCGGAGAACGCGTCGAACTGTCGGTGGCCACCTTCGCCAATTGGGTGGCCAAGACCGCCAATCTGCTCCAGGGCGACCTCGCCGCGGAGCCCGGCGACCGGCTCGCCCTGCTGCTTCCCGCGCACTGGCAGTCCGCTGTCTGGCTGCTCGCCTGCTCCTCCGTCGGGGTCGTCGCCGATGTCCAGGGCGACCCGGCCGCCGCCGATCTCGTCGTGACCGGACCGGACACCCTGGAGCGGGCGCGGGCCTGCCGGGGTGAGCGGGTCGCCCTCGCCCTGCGTCCGCTGGGTGGCCGGTTCCCGCAGGTTCCGGAGGGGTTCTCGGACTACGCGGTGGAGGTGCCGAGCCAGGGCGACCGCTTCGCGCCCTTCGCCCCGGTGGACGCCGACGCGCCCGCGCTGGCCGTCGGCGGGGTCGAGCTGACGGGTGCGCAGCTCGTCGCCAAGGCCCGCGAGGACGCCGGCGCCCTCGGGCTCGTACCGGGATCCCGGCTGCTCACCGGGCGTACGTACGACACGTGGGACGGCCTGAGCGCGGGGCTCTTCGCGCCGCTGGCGGCCGGTGGGTCCGTGGTGCTGTGCCGCCATCTCGGACAGCTCGACGCGGACGGACTGGCCAAGCGGACCGAGAGCGAGCGGGTCACCAACACCGCGGTATGACAAGCGCCCTGAGGTCCACCCGTCCGGCCCACAGCGGGCCGAGTCCTCGGTGCGCAACACCGGAGCGGGTAGATGATCGGGCGGTACAGACCACTCTCCTGGCCGTGCACAACCAAGCGCGAGTTTCAGCCGTCTACTCCTGCGACCGGCGGCTCCTCGCGCCGCCGAACGTGAAGGATGGACGCAGACGTGACCGACAGTGCTGGCCCGCCGTCCGACCCGGACCACCCGGCCGGGGACAAGCCGCAGGGCAGGTCGCAGGAACAGTCCGGTCCCGAGGGCCCCACCCCCGGGACCGGAGAAGCCGAGGCCGCGGAAGCCGCCGAAGCCCCCGGAGCGTCTGAGGGCGGTGCCCCCGAGGACGACGCCGCCGAGGACAAGGCGCCCGAAGCCCCGGAGGCCCCCGCTCCGGAGAAGCCCGGGAAGACCGAACCGACCGAACAGACCGAGCAGCCGGAGAAGTCCGGGAAAGCCGAGAAACCCGCTCAGGACGATCCGGCCGACCCGGCCGACCAGGCCGAAAGCTCCGCCGGCTCCGCGAAGAACGAAGCAGACAGCGACGGCGGCACCGACGGCAACGGCGACGGCGTGCAGACCTGGGCCGATCAGCCCAAGGCCGGCATCGTCGCCGCGCGCAAGAGCCACTGGCTGCGCTGGACCGCCCTCGCCGCCTCGTTCCTCGTGCTGGTCGCCGCCGGGGCGGGCTGGTGGCTCTACAAGAAGCTCGACGGGAACATCACCACCGACACGAGCGCCGCCGCCGAGCTCAAGGCGTACGAGAAGGAACGGCCGACGCCGGTCGTCATGGACGCCCAGAACATCCTGCTCATCGGGTCGGACAGCCGGGCCGGGGACAACCGTGAGTACGGCCGGGACGACGGCGGCAGCCAGCGTTCCGACACCACGATCCTGCTGCACCTCGCGGCGGACCGGAAGAGCGCGACGGCCGTGTCCCTCCCCCGTGACCTGATGGCGGAGATCCCCAGCTGCCGCACCGCGGACGACAAGGAGACGCGCGAGCAGTTCGCGCAGTTCAACTCGGCGTTCGAACTCGGCGGCACCGCCTGCACGATCCGCACCGTCGAGAAGATGACCGGTATCCGCATCGATCACCACATGGTCGTCGACTTCAACGGCTTCAAGGACATGGTCGACGCCGTCGACGGGGTCGAGATCTGCCTCAAGGAGCCGATCAACGACAAGGACGCGCACCTGGAGCTGCCGGCCGGCCGGCAGACGCTGAACGGCGAGGAGGCGCTCGGCTACGTACGGGCGCGCAAGACCCTCGGCAACGGCAGCGACACCGAACGGATGGAGCGCCAGCAGCAGTTCCTGGGCGCGCTGGTGAACAAGATGCAGAGCAACGGCGTTCTGCTCAACCCGACCCGGCTCTACCCGGTGCTGGACGCGGCGACCAAGTCGCTGACCACGGACCCGGGGCTGGACTCGCTGCGCGACCTGTACGACCTGGTGCGCGGGATGCGCGACGTACCGACCGAGCAGGTGCAGTTCCTGACCGTGCCCCGGCAGCCGTACCGCAACAACCCGAACCGGGATGAACTCGTCGAACCGGACGCGAGCGAACTGTTCAAGCAACTCCGCGAGGACCGGCCCGTCGCCGTGGTTCCGGCCGACGAACTGGAGGAAGCGCGGCAGGACCAGGAAGGGAAGCCGGACGACGCCGGTTCGGAAAGTCCGACGCCGACGCCCACCTATTCGGGTTCGAGCGCGGCGGACGACCTGTGCAAGCAGTAAAGCAATTGCCAAGACAGCGAACACAATCGACGCGTAATGGGAAGTATGCCCGGTTGTAAGGGGCGTGGAATGTGTCACGCACGTCGCTCGACGCGGAATCGGCCGGATAGTGTGACGCGATCCGGTGCTTCCGGCCGTCAGGTCGTGCACTGCTGGAGCGAAGGAACGAGCGCCTTACCGGGGGAAGGCGCCTCGCGTGGCACCGACGGAGGACGCAGGCAACCGTGGACGCGCACAGTCGTGGACGGGCGGACGATATCGACCCCGCCGACCAGTGGGTACTCAACCCGAACACCGGCAATTACGAACTGCGACTGGATCACTCCGCTGGGGAGTCGAGCAGCCCTTCGCGTACGGCCACGGCCGAGGGGACGGGCCGTCGCGGCAGCACCCGGACCGACGCGTCCCGTGAGGGTTCCGGGCGCCGGGGGGCGCGGGAGGGCGGTGCCGACGGGCCTCGCCGCGAGGTGCCGGGCCAGCGCAGCCGCCGCGCCTCCCAGAGCGGCGGGCGCGGCACGGAGCCGCCCGCGTCCGGCCGCCGGAAGCGCAAGCCCAAGAAGTCGCGCAAGAAGAAGGCGCTGCTGTGGACGGGCGGGGTCGTGGCGTTCGTCGTGGTCGCCAGCTCGATCGGCGCATACGCCGTGTACCAGAAGCTCAACGGCAACATCGACACCATCGACGTGGGCGACGCCGGCAGCAAGAACGTTCTCGGCGAAGGCCCGATGAACATCCTGATCATCGGCACCGACAAGCGCACCGGCAAGGGCAACGAGGGCTACGGCGACAAGGGCAGCGAGGGCCACGCCGACACCACGATCCTGTTCCACGTCTCCGAGGACCGGACCAACGCGACGGCGATGAGCATCCCGCGCGACCTGATGACCGAGATCCCCGAGTGCGAGACGAAGCAGTCGGACGGCACCACCACGACCATCCCCGGCACCCCGAACGAGCGCTTCAACACCAGCCTCGGCCAGAGCGGCCGCAATCCCGGCTGCACCATGAAGACGGTCGAGAACATCACCGGCCTCAAGCCCGACCACTTCATGATGGTCGACTTCAACGCGGTCAAGGAGCTGACCACCGCGGTCGGCGGCGTCAAGGTCTGCATGGCCAAGCCGGTCGACGACCCGAAGTCCCATCTGAAGCTGCCCGCGGGCGAGTCGGAGGTGGCGGGCGAGCAGGCGCTGGCCCTGCTGCGCACCCGGCACAGCTTCGGCAACGAGAGCGACCTCGACCGGATCAAGGTGCAGCAGCAGTTCCTCGCCTCGATGATCCGCGAGATGAAGTCGAGCGACACCCTGACCAACCCGAAGAAGCTCTACACGCTGGCCGACGCGGCCACCAACGCGCTGACCGTCGACACGGGCATCGGCGACGCGAAGAAGCTGATGACGCTGGCTCAGGAGATCGGCAAGGTCGACACCAAGAACGTCACCTTCCTCACGATGCCGGTCATCGACAACCCGGCCGAGCCGAAGCCCATCACCGTGGTCGTGGACCCGGTCAAGGGTGAGCAGCTCTTCGCGATGATGCGTTCCGACACCTCGCTGACCGAGGTGAAGCAGAAGGAGAAGGCCGCCAAGGGCAAGCAGGCGGCCCTGCTCAAGGGCCCGAAGGCCGAGCCCGCCGACGTACGCGTGGACGTTCTCAACGGCGGTGAGATCGCCGGTGCGGCCGGCTCGACCGTCACCTGGCTCCAGAACGAGCAGGGGGTGCTGAAGTCCACGAACAAGGCCAACGCACCCGAGAAGATCAAGAAGACGACGCTGGAGTACGCGCCCAACCAGGCCGATCAGGCCCGGGCGCTCGCCGCGATGATGGGGCTGCCCGCCACGGCCATGAAGAAGGGCACCGCCGACGCCGAGGGGCTTGAGGCGATGGTGCTCACGCTGGGGGCGGACTTCAAGGGCGCGGGCCAGCTCATCACCGGGCCGGCGAAGGCTCCGGAAGGCGTCGAGCAGGCAAGCGCCGACAAGGCGGTATGCGCCAAGTGACACCGGGTCACCGCGCCGTAGCGGAAATCTGAACAGCATGGGGGGTCCGGTGGGACGGAGCAGCACGCCCGGGGAGAGGACGCGATCACGCGTCCGCCGTGCCGATCAACACGGCTGGGACGAGAGCCTGTACGAGGGCGACGGGCCGGGCGACGGCAGCGGTGACGGGCCGGACGACGGCGGCAGGCCGGGGGGCGGCGGCCATCGGGCCACGAAGGGCCGGCGCGGCGGGGGCAGCGGCGGTGCCCAGGGGCGCAGCAGCCGCCGGGCGCCCAAGAGCGGCAAGCGGCGTGTGCTCCGCTGGAGCGCCTCCGTGCTCGCCGTGCTCATACTCGCCACCGGCGGCGCCGGTTACGTCTACTACGAGTACCTCAACAGCAACATCAAGAAAGAGGATCTGACCCTCGGCGACAAGCAGATGGCCGATCACAAGGCCAACGCCGCCGGGCAGACCCCGCTCAACATCCTGCTCATCGGCTCCGACGCCCGCGACTCCGAGGCCAACCAGAAGCTGGGCGGCGCGAAGGAGACCTTCGGGGCCCCGCCGCTCGCCGACGTACAGATGCTGCTCCACCTCTCCGCGGACCGCAGCAATCTCTCCGTCATCAGCATGCCGCGCGACACCATGCTGAAGATGCCCAAGTGCACGGCCCCGGACGGTGAGGTCTTCCCGGCCAGCACCGGTGACGTACAGACCAACGAGAGCCTGGGGCGCGGTGGTCCGGGGTGCACGGTGGCCACCTGGTACGAGCTGACCGGCATCCGCATCGACCACTTCATGATGATCGACTTCGCCGGTGTGGTGTCCATGGCCGACGCGATCGGCGGCGTGCCCGTCTGTGTCGACGCCAACATCCACTCCCGCAGCCGGGACGGCAAGGGCTCCGGGCTGAAGCTGGAGAAGGGCACCACGTCCATCCAGGGCGAGCAGGCCCTCCAGTGGCTGCGCACCCGGTACGGCTTCGAGGACAACACCGACCTGGGGCGGGCCAAGGCCCAGCACCAGTACATGAACTCGATGGTGCGTCAGCTGCGCAAGGGCACCAAGCTCAGCGACCCGGCGAAGCTGATGAACCTCGCCGAGGCGGCCACGAAGGCGCTGACGGTCGACAAGGGCCTCGACACGGTCAAGAAGCTCTACGACCTGGCCGAGGAGTTCAAGAAGGTCCCGACGAAGCGCATCACGATGTCGACGATGCCGAACGTGTACGGCACCGGCGTCAACAACGGCCGGGTGTACCCGAAGGCGGGCGACGCGGAGCAGTTGTTCCGGATGGTCCGTGACGACGTCCCGCTGGACGGCAAGGCCTCCAAGCGGAAGAAGCCTCAGGAGGAGCCCAAGGACCCGTCCGCGCCTGTCGGCGAGATCGCCGTCTCCGTACGGAACGGGACCGCCACCGACGCCCTCGGACCGGCCTCGGGGCGGGCCGGTGACGTGGCGGACCAGCTGAAGAACGCGGGCTTCGGGCGGACCACCGTCGACTCGGGCAACGTCACGGGGGTCGCGCGGACCGGGATCCTGTATCCGAGCGCGGATCTGGAGGGCGACGCGCAGGCGGTCGCCAAGGCGCTGGGCGTTCCACTGTCGCAGGTGAAGAGGTCCACCGACGTCTCGGGGATCTCGCTCGCCGTGGGTGCGGACTGGCGTGAGGACGGGGCCTATCCGGTGTCCAAGGGCACGGAGAAGACCCCGGAGTCGGCGGGCGCGCTCAACGGCGAGGAAGAGGGGGCCTGCATGAAGGTCAACCCGAACTACACCTGGTGACGCCGTAGCGGCACGCACACGCGAGGAAGGGCCCCGACGCCGAGCGTCGGGGCCCTTCTCGTACGTCGCCGTCTCAGACGGTCTCGCTGCTGCCGGTCATCGCCGGGCGGCGGCTCGCGATGACCCGCTTGGCCAGCGACCGGGGGCTGGTGAGGAAGCCGAAGCCCCAGCACATGTGCATCGTCGCCAGGGCCACCGGGATCTGCGCGCGGGCCTTCAGCGAGAGGCCCTTGCCCGCGGGCAGCGATCCGGCGACGATCGCGGCCACGTAACCGCCCGGGACGACCAGCGCCCACGGGGTGACGGCCGCGCCCAGGACCAGGCCCGCCGCGATGGCGACGACGGCGGTCGGCGGGGCCAGGTAGCGGAGGTTGATCGAGCCGGCGTGGTAGCGGGCGACGACGTGGCGCCAGCGGCCGTAGTCCTTGTACTGCTTGGCGAGCGCCTTCACCGTGGGGCGCGGGCGGTACTGCACCTTCAGCTCGGGTGAGAACCAGATCAGCCCGCCGGCCTCGCGGATGCGGAAGTTCAGCTCCCAGTCCTGGGCGCGGATGAACTCGACGTTGTAGCCCTCGGCCCGCTCCAGCGCCTCGCGGCGGAAGACGCCGAGGTAGACGGTCTCGGCCGGGCCCGCCTGGCCGCCGGTGTGGAAGGCCGCGTTGCCGACGCCGATCTTCGAGGTCATCGCGGCGGCGACGGCCTCCTCCCAGGCGTTCTCGCCCTCGGCGTGCATGATGCCGCCGACGTTCTGCGCGCCGGTCTCCTCCAGGAGGCGGACGGCGGTCGCGATGTAGTTCGGCGAGAGCATGCCGTGGCCGTCGACCCGTACGACGACGGGGTGGCGGGAGGCCTTGATCGCCGCGTTGAGGGCGGCGGGGGTGCGGCCGGTGGGGTTGGG
>MUNB01000555.1 GCA_002154345.1 Streptomyces griseus | reverse complement strand
CAGTACGCCACCACCCTCGCCGCCCGGGGCCGCGCCATCCCGTGGCCCCCGTCCCGCACGGCCGCCTGCTGGTGCGGGTCGGGGGAGGCTTATGGGGGGTGCCACGGGGCGTGAGGCCCCGGTACGGACGACGACCGCGGCCCGGATCCGCGCACGGCAGATGCGGGGTTCCGGGCCGAGTCGTGCGCGCTGCCGCGGTCGGCGCGTCGGGGCAGTTCACGTAACGATTCCCGGGCGTACCGCCCTTTCCCATACGATCACATTTCAACAGTCGTCTCAGGGCCGACGTCCCCACACGGGCCCCGTTCCAGTGTGCGAGGAAGTCTTCATGTCGCCCTATCAGCCTTCCGCGGACTGGCAGTACGAGATCCCCACGGCGGGGAGCAAGCGTCTGCCGCCCGCGGCCCGTTACGTCGAATCGCTGACGCACCAGGGGTACGGCTTCGAGGCGGCCGTCGCCGACCTCGTGGACAACTCCATCGACGCGGGCGCCCGCAACGTCGTGGTCAGCTTCCTCAGGGACGAACAGCGGCTCGTGGGACTGCTCGTGGTGGACGACGGCTCCGGCATGAACGACGAGGCCCTCGACACCGCCATGACGGTCGGCGGACGCCAGGAGTACGGGGACAGCGCGCTCGGCCACTTCGGCGCCGGCCTCAAGGCCGCCTCGCTCTCGCACGCCGACTCCCTCACTGTGATCAGCCGCACCAAGCGCAGTCCGTCGACCGGCCGGCGCTGGCTGACCGCCAGCGCCCGGGCCGATTTCACGTGCGACATCGTGGACCCGCGCTACTGCCAGGCGCTCGTGGACCGCTACGACGGCCTGATCGAGTGGCACGGCACGATCGTCCGCTGGGACCGGGTCCGGGCCTTCGAGACGATCACCACCGGTCAGGCCGACCGTTTCCTGAACGACGCCATCGAGAAGCTGGAGACCCACCTCGGGCTCCACCTCCACCGCTTCCTGGCCCGCGACGACTTCAACGTCGACATCGTCGTCGAGGACGTGACGACCCGGGAGGAGCTCGATCACCGGGGTGTGGAGCCGATCGACCCGTTCGGCTACCGGATCTCCGGCCGGCCCGGCTACCCGCGTACCTTCACCGCCCCGGTGGAGGGCGTCGGCGAGGTCGCGCTGACCGCCCACATCTGGCAGCCCAAGTCCCCGCTGGTGAGCTTCCGGGGCATCGGCCCGCTGGCCGAGCGCCAGGGGTTCTACATCTACCGCAACAACCGGCTCGTCCAGGCCGGCGGCTGGAACAACACCCGCAGCTCCGAGGGCCACCTCGCCCTCGCCCGCATCGCCGTCGATCTGCCCGCCGAGGCGAACGACGTCTTCAGCCTCACGGTCAAGAAGGACGGAGTGACGGTCACCCCGGCCTTCGCCCGCGGACTGGAGCAGGCGGCCGACGGCGCCGGGAACGACTTCGCGTCCTACGTCCAGGACGCGGTGGCGACGTACCGGGAGGCCGCGAAGCGCGCCACCGAACCCCAGCGCAAGGCGGTCCTCCCGGCGGGCAAGGGCCTGGACCCCCGGCTGAAGCGGACGCTGCGCGACGAACTGCCCGAGCTGGAGGGCGAGGACCCGATCACCTTCCGCTGGGACAGCCTGCACTCCGACCTGTTCTTCGAACTCGACCGCGAGGAACGGGTGGTGAAGCTCAACAAGGAGTACCGGCAGGTCTTCAACGGTGGGCGCCGGGGCGGTCTGAACGACGCCCCGGTGGTGAAGAGCATGCTCTACCTGATGGTCAACGAGATCTTCCAGAAGGAACGGGTCCGGGCCACCCACCTCGACAACATCGCCCTGTGGAACAGCGTCCTGGTGACGGCAGCGCGCTGCGAACTCGCACGCTGACCCTTCCGTCCGAGCCGCCCGCGCCCCGCCCCCGCCCCGGAAGAGATCCGCCCGTGACCGACCACCTGCTCCAGCTCCACGGAGACGTCCTCGCCGCG
>MUNB01000554.1 GCA_002154345.1 Streptomyces griseus | reverse complement strand
GAGGGCGGGGAGGGGACCGGGGCCGGTGACGTTCGTACGCGGCTCACCGTGAGCGTCGAGAACACCGGGGTCGCCGGGGCCGACGGGACCTTCGAGCTGGAGTGCGGGCCCACCGGGGGCAGCCACCCGCAGGGGCAGGCCGCCTGTGACCGGCTGGCGGAGGCCGGCGCCACCCGGGCCGGGCGGCAGGAACTGTTCCGGGAGACCCCCGAGGGCACGATGTGCACGATGATCCACGGCGGCGACGCGACCGCGCGCATCGTCGGCACCTGGGAGGGCCGGGCCGTGGACACCACCGCCAGCCGCCGCGACGGCTGCGAGATCGCCCGCTGGAACAGCCTCGTGCCGGTGCTCCCGGATGTTCGATAGTCCGCCGGTCAGGACGTAAAGGCGTTCGCTCCGGCGAAGGGGCGCGGGGCTTCTCCGGTGGCCGGGGCGGAGCGTCGCGCCGTGCGTCCGCGCACGTCACAGGGTGCGCGGACGCTCACGCCGTGGGCTCGCGGCGTACACCGCACGCACAGAACCTTGGTGAGAGCTCCCCCTCATCCGCCGCCCCTGGAGCCTCCCCTGCCCTTAGACTCCTCCAGTGACAGTCTGCGGCCCGAGGGGCAAGATGGGGCCCGCTGTCGGCAAGGTGCGGTAATCAGGGAGGAAGCGTCGTCGTGAGCAGCAGGCCATCCCGAGGCACTGCTCGCCTCGCAGCCATACTCGATGCCCTTCCTGACGGGCTTCTGCTCGTCAATTGCAACGGCACGGTCGTGAACGCCAACGCCATCGCCCTCGAAATGTTCGAGACCCCGGGCACCGCGCTCGTCGGTCGCGGACTGCTCGATCTGCTGCCGGAGTTCGACTCCAAGCTGATCCCGGGTTCGATGCGCCGGCCCGAGGCTGCGGACGAGCAGGGCAGGACGAAGCCGACGCGGATGACCGCGCGGCGCACCGACGGTCACGAATACCCGGTCGAGGTCACCAGCGCGAGCCTCGACAGCGGGCAGGCCGCGTACAACGACATCCACTCCAGCTACACCGGCGACGAGCTCCTCATGATCGTCGTACGGGATCTCTCCGGCACCGTCGACACCGAGGCGGAGCTGGCCCGTTCGCAGCGCCAGACCGAGATGATCCTGCGGGCCGCCTCCGAGGGCGTCGTCGGCACGGACACCGACGGGCGCGTCGTCCTCGTCAACCCCGCCGCCGCCCAGATCCTCGGCTTCCGGGCCAGCGATCTCGGCGGCCAGGAGCTGCACCCGCTGATCCTGCACTCGCGGGCGGAGGGCGAGCCGTTCCCGTACGAGGACTCGCCGCTCGCCGACACCCTGAAGTCGGGGCGCAAGCACCGGGTGCGCGGGCAGGTGCTGTGGTCCAAGAGCGGTGCGCAGGTCCCGGTGGATCTCACGACCGCGCCGGTACGGGACGGGGACCAGCTCGTCGGCGCGGTGATGACGTTCACCGACCGCCGCCCGTACGAGGAGCTGTCGGCGCAGCACAAGAACGTCGTCGCCGAGCTGACCACGAGCCACTCCGCCGAGGTCACCGCGCTCAAGGAGGCGCACGCGGCCGAGCTGGAGGCGCTCAAGGAGGCCCACGCCGCCGAGATCGCCGACCGGACCGAGCGGTACGCCGCCGAGATCGAGGGCCAGGCCGAGCTGCTCGCCTCCCTGGGCGCCCAGCACGCCCAGCTCACCGCCGTCCTCGGCGGTTCGCTGCGCGGGCCGCTGGAGGAGCTGCGCGGCGAGCTGTCCACACTCGCCGCCGACCCGGCCGGCCAGCTGTGGCCGGAGGCCAACCAGATCCTGCACCACCTCGCCGCCGGGTACGCCCGGATGACCACCCTCGTCGACAACGTCCTGGGCTACCAGCGCCTCGACACCGGCGTGGAGGGGCTGCACAAGGCCCCCGCCATGATCGAGGGAATCGTGACCGGCGGGATCGACGGGGCGGTCGAGCTGATCGGGCCCGGCCGCGCCCAGTTCGCCGTGCACGCCCCGCCGATCGAGGCCGAGGTCGACGCGCGTCAGCTGGCCACCGCCGTCGCCCACCTCGTCGCGGACGTCTGCGGTGTCGACTCGACCGGCAAGACCCGGGCCGTGCCCGGCGGCGGCTATGTCGACTCCACCGTGGTCGTGGCCGCCGCCCAGCGCGGTGACGTCGTGCGGATCGAGGTGCGCGGGCCGTTCGCCGGGGGCGACCCGGTGCACGAGCCGATCGTGCGCGGCATCGTCCGGGCGCACGGCGGGGTTCTCCAGACGCACGAGATGCCGGGCATGAGCGGCAGCGCGTACGTCCTCGACCTGCCCATCGGCACGGCGGCCGGCACGATCGCACCCCCGGAGGCCGACGGCAACGCCCCGCTGCCGGAGCCCGCACCCGCCGCGTCCGCCCCGCCCGGGAGCCTCGGCGCGCCGGGCGTCACCAGCGGCGGTCGACGCCGGGCCCGCAGGTCCTCCACCGACGCGTTCCTGGACAGTCCCGGCGGTACGCCGGAGGGTACGGGCGGCGGCGAGCCCGCCGGCCCGGCCGCTGTTCCCGCCGCCTCCTCCGAGGACCGTCCGGCCGCCGAGCCGACCGGGCGGCGGCGAGCGCGCCGTGGACCGGCCGCGCCCGAGGAGCAGCAGGCCCCCGAACTGATCCCCGCCCAGCAGGGTGAGGGTTCCGGGCGGCGGCGCGGCCGTCCCAGCCCGGCCGAGGCGGCCCCTGCCCCGGTCCAGGGCGCGGTTCCGGTGGACGCCGGGACCGCCGCCGTACAGGAGCAGCCCCAGCAGCCGCAGCGGCAGGCACTGGCCCTGACCTCCGCACCTTCCGCCGCGCCTTCCGAAGGGTCGGTCGTCACCGCGGCCGAGAACGCCCAGGGCGGCGGTCGTCCGCAGCTCGGGCCGACCGTGCCGCCCCAGGGCGTGCCGGTGGACCCGCAGCAGCCCGTTCCGCCCACCGGGCGGCGGGCCCGGCGCGACGGTGAGAACCTCGCCCTGCCCGCCCTCGCGTCCGGCAACGGAGCAAGCGGAGGAAACGGCGGCCACCCGGGGCCCGAGCCGGCCCCGCAGTCCAGCAATCAGCAGCCCGGCGGGCGGCGGGCCCGGCGTGCGCTGGCCGCCGCCCAGGAGCGCACCGCCGCCGACGCCGGTCCGCGGACCGCCTTCGCCCTGCCGCCGGCCGACGCCGACCGGACGCCCCTCGCTCCCGACGCCCCGGCGGGCCCCGGCCCCGGTGACGAGGCGAGCGGGCACCACGCGCGTACCGCACCGGAGGCCGGTCACACGCCTCCGCAGGCGCACCCCGTCGCGCAGGCCGACGGAACCTCCGGGCGGGGCGTCTCCGGGCAGGGCTTCCCGGCCGCCCCCGAAGCACCGCACGCGCCCGACCCGTACGGCAACGGCGGCAACGGCGGCAACGGCGGCCTCCCGCAGGCTCCGGGCCCCGCGCCGGACAACGCCTCCTGGGGCAACCCCCCGCACACCGGCCCCGCACACCCCGGCACCGCACACCCCGATACCGAGCACGCCGACACCGGGCACACCGCCCACACCACCGGCGTCGCGGCCGTCGCCGATCCGGTGCCGCACCCCGCCGACGCCCCCGACGCGCGGCGGCAGCCGTTGCCCGCCGAGGAGCCGATGCCGGACGGCGGCAACTCCGACTCCACGCAGGGCAGGGCCTTCAGCGTGCGGACGCTGGGCCAGGGCGTGCCGTTCGCCCAGCACCTCGCGCACCAGCAGAACCAGCCGCACCAGAGTCTCGGCGGCGCAGGACGGCGCCGTAAGCTCGCCGCCCCGCCGGAGGGCGACCGCACCCCGGCGCGGACCGCCGGCGGCCAGCAGGTCGCACCCCAGCAGGACCGCCCGGGCCCGGCCCAGCCGACGAGCCCCGCACCCGTGCCCGCACCGGCACCCGGCCCGCAGCAGCCACAGCCCCAGAACCAGGACCCGAGGCAGGACCTGGCCCAGGGCCACAACCCGGCGCACGAGGCCGGACGACCGGGTCAGTCGGGTCAGCCGGCGCAGGGCGGGCCCGGCACCGCCTACGGCGAGGGGCAGCTGCTCGCGCCGCCCGTCGCGGAGGGGCGCGCGTACGCCATAGGGGCGCCCGACGAGGGCGCCGAGGGGCCCGAGCCGCTGGACGGGCCCGGTGGCGCGGTCGAGGTCGCCAACCGGCCGCACCCGCACCCGGTCGACGACGAGCTGCCGCCCGAGCCGCTGGACAACCCGCGCCGGCTGCTGGTCTGGCCCGCGCCCGACGTACCGACCCAGCAGGCGCTGAGCGACCGGGGCTACCGGCCGGTGATCGTGAACTCCCGCGAGGAGGTCGACGCCCAGATCGCCGCGTTCCCCGCCGCGCTCTTCGTCGACCCGCTGACCGGGCCCATCACCCGTACCGCGTTGCAGTCGCTGCGCCAGGCGGCCGTCGCGGCCGAGGTTCCGGTGCTGGTCACCGCGGGTCTCGGGCAGGCGACCCGGGAAGCGGCGTACGGAGCCGACCCGGCCGTCCTGCTCAAGGCGCTGGCCCCGCGCGACAGCGAACAGCATCCCTCGCGGGTGCTCCTGATCGAGGAGCACGAGGAGATCGCGGTGGCGCTGACACAGACCCTGGAGCGGCGCGGCATGCAGGTCGCGCGCGCCGCGACGGACAGCGAGGCGGTCGATCTGGCGGGCCGGATGCGGCCGAACCTCGTGGTGATGGACCTGATGCAGGTACGCCGCCGACGCGCCGGGATCATCGACTGGCTGCGGGCCAACGGGCAGCTGAACCGCACTCCGCTGGTCGTCTACACCTCGGCCGGGATGGACCCTGCGGAGCTGCCGCGGCTCGGATCGGGCGAAACCGTTCTCTTCCTGGCGGAACGGTCGACCAGCGACGAGGTCCAATCGCGGATCGTCGACCTGCTGGCGAAGATCGGCACCAACTAGCCACGCACGACAGGGCGGTGGCGGTACGGGATTCCCGTACCGCCCCCACCCTGTTTCACGTGAAACGTGCGGTCCGGAGGACCGGCAGACCGGCGGACCGGCGGACCGGAGCCTCAGAGCTGGGTGACGTCCAGCTCGCCCTCCGCGTACTGCTTCCGGATCACCTTCTTGTCGAACTTGCCGACGCTCGTCTTCGGCACGGCGGCGATCACCGACCAGCGCTCCGGCAGCTGCCACTTGGCGATGCCCGACTCGGCGAGGAACGCCTTCAGCGCCTCGTAGTCGACATCGGCGGCGCCCTCCTTGAGGACGACGGTCGCGAGCGGACGCTCGCCCCACTTCTCGTCCGGCACGGCGACGACGGCCGCCTCCGCGACGTCCGGGTGGGCCATCAGCGCGTTCTCCAGCTCCACGCTGGAGATCCACTCGCCGCCCGACTTGATGACGTCCTTGGCCCGGTCCGTGAGGGTCAGGTAGCCGTCGGCGCTGATCACGCCGACGTCGCCGGTCTTCAGCCAGCCGTCCTCGCTGAACTTGTCCTCGGGGCGCAGATGCTCGCCGTCGGCCCCGCCGTAGTAGGCGGCGGCGATCCAGGGGCCCCGGACCTCCAGCTCACCGGCCGACTCGCCGTCCCACGGAAGGTGCTCTCCGACGGGGCCGACCAGCCGCGCCTCGACGCCGGCGGGGAAACGGCCCTGGGTGACCCGGTAGGGCCACTGCTCCTCGGCGCTCAGTCCGGCGGGCGGGTGGGCCATGGTGCCCAGCGGCGAGGTCTCCGTCATGCCCCAGGCGTGACAGAGCCGGACGCCGAGCTTGTCGTACGCCTCCATCAGCGAGGGCGGACAGGCCGCGCCGCCGATGGTCACGTTGGCCATGGAGGTGAGGTCGCGCGGGTTGGCGGTGACCTCGGCGAGCAGGCCCTGCCAGATGGTGGGGACCGCTGCCGCGTGCGTCGGGCGCTCGCGCTCGATCATGTCGGCGAGCGGGGCGGGCTGGAGGAAGCGGTCCGGCATCAGCATGTTCACGCCGCTCATGAACGTGGCGTGCGGCAGACCCCAGGCGTTCACATGGAACTGGGGCACGACGACGAGGGTGGTGTCCTTGTCGGTCAGTCCCATCGACTCGGTCATGTTGACCTGCATCGAGTGCAGGTAGATCGAGCGGTGCGAGTAGACGACGCCCTTGGGGTCGCCCGTGGTGCCGGAGGTGTAGCACATGGCCGCGGCCTGGCGTTCGTCCAGCTCCGGCCAGTCGAACGTGGTGGGCCGGTCCGCGATCAGTTCCTCGTAGTCGTGCACGCGCGGCGCTACGCCGTCGAGCCCGGAGCGGTCCCCCGGCCCGGACACGACCACGTGCTCGATGCTCGGCAGGTGGGGCAGCAGCGGTACGAGGAGCGGCAGCAGCGAACCGTTGACGATCACCACCTTGTCGTCCGCGTGGTTGACGATCCAGGCGAGCTGCTCGGGCGGCAGCCTGAGGTTGAGGGTGTGGAGCACGGCCCCCATGGAAGGGATGGCGAGGTAGGCCTCGACGTGGGCGGAGTTGTTCCACATGAGCGTCGCGACCCGCTGATCGCCGACGATGCCCAGCTCGTCGCGCAGCGCGTTGGCCAGCCGAGTGGCGCGCGCCCCGATCTCGGCGAAGGTGATGCGGTGCGGCTCGGGTTCGCCGGTCCAGGTCGTGACCTGCGACTTCCCATGGATCGTCATCCCGTGGTGCAGGATGCGGGTGACAGTCAGCGGTACGTCCTGCATGGTGCTCAGCACGGCGTCCTCCCGGGGGCGCTACGCGGCAGTAAGGTTCCGCTGATTCTGCGCACATACCACGCGGTATGTCACTACTCGCGGGAAAAATTCCTGCCCGGGGGAGGCCCGGGAGAGGCCCTGAGGCGGTACGGGAGCCCTGAGGAAGGCCCTGCGGGAGCCGCGTGCCGGTCGGCGTCACCGGACCGGCGTCAGCTCCGGGTCCTCGCGGAGCTTTCCGAGGGCACGGGAGACGGCGCTCTTGACCGTACCGATCGACACGCCGAGCACCTCGGCCGTCTGGGCCTCGCTCAGGTCCTCGTAGTACCGCAGGACGACCATCGCGCGCTGGCGGTCCGGGAGCTTGAGCACCGCGCGCCACATCGCGTCGTGCAGCGACTGCTGCTCGGCCGGGTCCGGTGCCGGGAAGGCCTCCCGCTCGGGCAGTTCCTCGCAGGCGAACTCGTCGACCTTGCGCTTGCGCCACTGCGAGGTTCGGGTGTTCAGCAGCGCCCGGCGCACATAGCCGTCCAGCGCCCGGTGGTCCTCGATCCGCTCCCACGCGACGTACGTCTTGGCGAGCGCGGTCTGCAGCAGGTCCTCCGCGTCGCACGGGTTCGCGGTGAGCGAACGCGCGGTACGCAGCAGGACCGGTCCCCGGGCCCGTACGTACGAGGAGAACGACGCGTAGGGCGTGTGGGGGTGGCCGGCGGCGGTGGCAGAGGCCGCCCTGGAGGCGCCCGTGCAGACTGGCGTGGTCATGTACTCAACGCTAGGAGCGGGCGCCGCCGAGGGGATCGCCCCCAGGTCCCGAAGCGCCGTCCGCCTCAGGTTGTAGGGGGCGTACACCCTGCACCTCCTGAAGGTGGACGGGCCTCGGCCGGGCCGTCAGGGTCCGGCCCCGAGAGCCCCCGGGGCCGGAGGCCGCCGTTCAGCCGTCCGCGCCGAGGACCAGGCCCGAGGTCGGAACGCCCGTACCGGCCGTGACCAGTGACCTCGCCGCCCCCGCCACCTGGTTCACCGAGGTGCCCCGGATCTGCCGGACCGCCTCCGCGATGCCGTTCATCCCATGGAGGTACGCCTCCCCCAGCTGACCCCCATGGGTGTTCAGCGGCAGGGCGTCCACCGCGACGAAGTCGCCCGCCTCCCCCGGCCCGCAGAAACCGAACTCCTCCAGCTGCATCAGGACGAACGGGGTGAAATGGTCGTAGAGGATGCCCACATCGATGTCGGCCGGGGTCAGTCCGGAGCTGCGCCAGAGCTGCCGGGCGACCACGGCGGTCTCCGGCAGGCCCGTCAGCCCGTCCCGGTAGAAGCTCGTCATCTGCTCCTGCGACCGGCCCGCGCCCTGGGCCGCCGCGACGACCACGGCGGGCGGGCGGGGCAGGTCGCGGGCGCGCTCCACGCTGGTGACGACGAGCGCCTGACCGCCGTCCGTCTCCTGGCAGCAGTCCAGCAGCCGCAGCGGCTCCACGATCCAGCGGGAGGCGGCGTGGTCGGCGAGCGTGATCGGTTTCCCGTGGAAGTACGCTGCCGGGTTCCGTGCCGCGTGCCGCCGGTCGAGGACCGCCACATGACCGAAGTCCTCCGGGCCGCGGCCGTACGCGTGCAGATACCGCTGGGCCGCCATCGCCACCCAGGAGGCCGGGGTGAGCAGCCCGTACGGCAGGTTCCAGCCGAGCGCCGCGCCCTCGGCGGTCGGCTCGCGCCGCTGCACGCCGGACCCGAAGCGGCGGCCGGAGCGTTCGTTGAAGGCCCGGTAGCAGACGACGACGTCCGCGATCCCGCTCGCCACCGCGAGGGCGGCCTGCTGCACGGTGGCGCAGGCCGCGCCGCCGCCGTAGTGGATCCGGGAGAAGAACGACAGCTCGCCGATGCCGGCCGCCTGGGCGACGGTGATCTCCGGGCTGGTGTCCATGGTGAAGGTGACCAGCCCGTCGACGTCGGCGGGCGTGAGGCCCGCGTCGTCGAGCGCGGCGCGGACGGCCTCGACGGCCAGCTTGAGTTCGCTGCGGCCGGAGTCCTTGGAGAACTCGGTGGCCCCGATGCCGACGATCGCCGCCTTTCCGCCGAGCGTGTCGGCCCTGCGGATGCTCATGGTGCGACCCCCCCGTCCGGGCCGGGGAGGGTCACCGGGCCGGGGAGGGTGAGGGTCACCGTGCCGGTCACATGGCGTCCGATTCCGTTGTCTCCGGTGACCCGGACGACCGCCTGGACCGTCTCCTCGGTGACCACTTCCGTGATCCGCCCGGTCAACCGCAGCACGTCGCCCGGGTAGTTGGGCGCGCCGAGCCGGATCGCGACCTTGCGGAGGACGGCGGTGGGGCCGAAGTGGTCGGTGAGGTAGCGGCCGACGAGCCCGTTGGTGGTGAGGATGTTCATGAAGATGTCGGGGGAGCCCTTCTCCCGGGCCAGCTCCGCGTCGTGGTGCACGTCCTGGTAGTCGCGCGAGGCGATGGCCCCGGCGACGACGAGGGTCCGGGTCACCGGGATCTCCAGGGGCGGCAGCTCGTCGCCGACACGGTGGGTGCGCGGGTGCGTCATGACGCCTCCTCCCGGGGTCCGGCCGCCAGCAACAGGCCCAGCTCCTCCAGGACTTCACCGCCGCTGCCGAGGTACGCGTCGAGCTGGCGGCCCCAGAGGAAGTGCCGGTGGACCGGGTGGTCGAGGTCGGCGCCGGTGCCGCCGTGCAGATGCTGGCCCGCGTGGACGACCCGCTTGCCCGCCTCCGAGGCCCACCAGGCAGCGGTCAACGCCTGTGCCTCGTACGCCTCTTGTGCGTCGTGCCGCCAGGCCGCCTCGTACGCGGTGACCCGGATCGCCTCGGTGTCCATATGGGCGTCGGCGGCGCGGAGCAGGACACCCTGGTTGGTGGAGAGCGGACGCCCGAACTGCTCGCGGGTGACGGTGTGCTGGACCGCGCGCGCGAGCGAGCCGGCGCACACCCCGGCCTGAAGACCCGCGAACGCGGTACGGGCGGTGGCGAGGACCTCCGTGTACGCCCCCGGCCGCCCGTTCCCCAGCCGCTCCCCGCGTACGCCGTCGAGAACCAGCCGCCCCGCGGACCAGGGCGCGGTCGTCTCCACCGGCACCACGGTGACGCCCGGCTCGCCGGTCCGGACGATCCACGGACCGCGCTCCGCGTCCGCCACCAGCACCTGGGTGGCGTCGCGCAGCCAGGGCACCCAGGGCACCGCCCCGTACAGCGCCCCGTCCGCGAGGTGTACGCCGCCCCGCGCCGGGAAGGCGCCCGTCGCCACTTCCGTACCGTCGCGCAGGCCGGGCAGCAGGCGCTCGCGCTGCTCGGCCGTACCGTGCTCGGCGACGGCGAGCAGCCCGTACACACAGGTGGCCGCGAACGGGACCTGGGCGGTGGTCCGGCCCTGCTCCTCCAGGAGCAGCACGAGGCCGAGCAGCCCGGTCTCCTCGACCGCACCGGGCAGTCCCGCCGCACACAGTTCCTTCCACAACTCCGCGTCCGTGCCCGAACCGGCCGCCGTCAGCCGCTCGTGCGTGGACAGATCGCCGAAGATCCGCGCGGCCAGCCCCTGCGCCGCCGCCTGCTCCTCGCTCGGGGTGAAGTCCATCTCAGCCTCCTTCGCCCGCCCGGAAGACCGGCAGTTCCAGGTCGGGGTCCGTACGGAGGAACTCCAGCTGTACGGGCATGCCGACGCGGACCTTGTCGTACGGCACACCGATCACGTTGCTGACGATGCGGACGCCCTCGGCCAGCTCGACCAGCGCGACGGCGTACGGTCCGCCCTCGCCGTCCGGGGCGAAGGCGGGGAAGGGCGGGTGGTGCATCACGACATGGCTGAAAACCGTGCCGCCCCCGCCCGCCTCGACCGTGTCCCACTCCGCGCCACCGCAGGCGTTGCAGCCGGGCAGCCAGGGCAGTCGAAGGGTCGCGCAGTCGGTGCAGCGCTGGATGAGGAGCCGGTGCTCGGCGACCCCGTCCCAGAATCCGGCGTTGTCGCGGTTGATCACGGGCCGGGGCCGACGCGCTGCTTCGGGGCTCTTGTTCCGTTGCGCGGGGCGGTACTTGAGGATGCGGAAGCGGTGCGTCCCGGCCGGTTCTCCACCGGCGTGCACATCCGTGCGGGTGGTGACGAAGTAGCCGATGCCGAGCTTGGTCGTCTTGCGCGGGGAGACGGACTCGATGACCGTGTCGAAGGTGATCCGGTCGCCGGGCCGGAGCGGTCGCAGGTACTCCTGCTCGCAGTCGGTCGCGACGACGGAGGTGTAACCGGCGCCGTCGAGCAGCGCGAACATCTCGTCGTACGCGGCGGAGCGGTGGTCGGTATGGCCGGTCAGCCCGCCCATCGTCCACGCCTGGAGCATCGTCGGCGGGGCGACGGCGTCCGGGCCCCGGTAGGCGGCCGAGGTGTCGCCCACCGCCTCGCACCAGTGCCGGATCATGGGCTCGTTGACCGGGTCCTTGCCGCGCCCGGCGACGGCGGCGGCACGGCCTTCGTAGGCGCTGAGCCGCTCGAACAGCTCGTCGCTCTCGGCCCTGTCCGCCCCGTCCGCCCTATTCGCCCTATCCGCCCTATCCGTTCTATCCGTTCTATCCGTCCTGTCTTCCACAGCGGCCTCCGGCCGTGGGATCTCGGCGCCCGCCCCGCTCATCGCCTGCCCCGGGTCATCCCGAGCCGGGCCGTCGCGACGATCTCGCGCTGCACCTCGCCGACACCGCCCCCGAAGGTGTTGATCTGCGCGGCGCGGTTCATCCGCTCCAGCTCGCCGTCCGGGCCGAAACAGCCGGGATAACCGGCCCGGAGCAGGGCGGTCTCGCCGACGGCCTCCTGGCACATCCGGTAGACCTCGACGGCGCTCTCGGTGCCCGCGAACTTCACGCCGCTGGCCTCTCCGGGGGCCGGTGCGCCGGCGCCCACGGCGTCGACCAGCCGCCAGTTCAGCAGGCGCGTCGCCGCGAGCCGGGCGTACGCCTCCGCGAGCCGGGCGCGCACCCATGGCTCGTCGATCCGGCGGCGCCCGGTCAGGGGGTCGGGGGTACGGGTGTGGGCGAGGGCCTCCTCGTAGAAGTCCTCGGCCTGCATGCCGAGGGCGGCCAGGGCCACGCGTTCGTGGTTGAGCTGGCTGGTGATGAGCTTCCAGCCCGCGTTCTCGGTGCCGACGAGGTTGGCGGCGGGGACGCGTACGCCGTCGTAATAGGTGGCCGTCGTGGTCAGCCCGCCCACGGTCCCGATCGGCGTCCAGGAGAAGCCGGGGTCGTCGGTGGGCACCAGGATGATCGAGATGCCCCGGTGCTTGGGGGCCTCGGGGTCCGTACGGCAGGCGAGCCAGATCCAGTCCGCCTGCTGGGCGTTGCTGGTGAAGATCTTCTGGCCGTCGATGACCCAGTCGTCGCCGTCCCGCACGGCGCGGGTCCGCAGCGCCGCCAGGTCCGTACCGGCCTCGGGCTCGCTGTAGCCGATCGCGAAGACGAGGTCGCCGGCGAGGATGCGGGGCAGGAAGTACGCCTTCTGCTCCTCGGTCCCGTACGCCATCAGCGTCGGGCCGACGGTGTTGAGCGTGACCATGGAGACCGGGGCGCCGGCCCGGTACGCCTCGTCGAAGAAGACGAACTGCTCGTCGGGGCCCCGCCCCCGGCCGCCGTACTCCTCGGGCCAGCCGAGACCGAGCAGCCCGTCGGCGCCGATACGGCGGAGCAGCCGCCGCTGTTCGCCCGGGTCGACGCGCTGCCCGGCGTACGCCGCATCGGACATCAACGCACCGAAGTAGGAACGGAGTTCGGCACGGAGGCGCCGTTGGCGTTCTGTCGGGGCGAGATGCACGGAGAGACCTCCAGAGCCGCGGATACAGATGCCGAGATTTCTGACTGTCCGTCAGAAACAGGCGCCCTGTCAAGACGACGACAGCCCGCACGAGGACACCGAAGTGCCGTCGCGCGGGCTGCTGTCCAGTCCGCCGGAACCCACCCCCCGGGAGGTCCCGACGGCCGCGTCACCTGGGGAGCATCACCAGAAGAAGGGCGTGAAGTTCACCGCAACACTGTGGTCCGACTGGTCGATCGGCACGAAAGCCGAATTGCTCACCTGGGCGGACGTGTTCTGGTTCGACGCACCGGCGCCGACGGCCTGCTGCTGGGTCGTGGCCGAGTTGCCGGAGTTGTTGCCGCCGACACCGCTGCCGCCGACCGTCGCCACCGCCGCGTTCGATCCGTCGTTCGCGAAGGAGCCGTTGTCCGCCAGGGCGACCCCGCCGCAGAGCGCGACGGTCAGGGGCAGAGCGGCGACAGCGGCGAGGGCACGAGCGGTACGGATACTTGCCATGTCATTTCCTCCAGGAAACGGAATTGCGGCTTCATATTCGGCTGGTCCCGGGGGAGTTGGCCGACCACCCCGGTGCTGTTCACAACGTCGCGAGACCAGAGTTGCCCAGCGCATCCCCGGCGAACCCCTCGCTTCCGCCCGATTCCCCCTCACGTATGACGAAGAGCCGATAAACCTCCCATGCCGTACGAAAAATCCGGGTCGGCCCAGGCCGGCGAGGCGACCGGGGCGACTCGTTGGGGCACCCGGGAAGAAGCGTTACGCCACCCGACTCGCCCGCAC
>MUNB01000553.1 GCA_002154345.1 Streptomyces griseus | reverse complement strand
ACCTCAGCCGTTCCCGCCCGGTGGCCGCCGAAGCCAGCGTCGTCAGGGTCCGCGGGTCGATGGTCGAGCCGTCGCCCCGGGTCAGCGGCACGGTGGCGTTCTGGAGCGCGGAGACCCGGTGCCGCAGTCGCGAGGGAAGCACCTGCTCCAGCTTCGCCAGCGCCCGTACGGAGGCCTCGTCGACGCCCTCGATCGCGTGCCCGGCCCCGGCCCGCAGCCCCACCGCGATGGCCACCGCCTCCTCGTCGTCCAGCAGCAGGGGCGGCATGGCGGCGCCCGCCACCAGGCGATAGCCGCCCACCGAGCCGCGCGAGGCCTCGACCGGGTAGCCCAGGTCGCGCAGCCGGTCGACATCGCGGCGGATCGTGCGCGGGCTGACGTCGAGCCGCTCGGCCAGCTCGCCCCCCGGCCACTCGCGCGGGGTCTGGAGGAGCGAGAGCAGTTTCAGCAGTCGTGCGGGAGTGTCGGACATGGCTTCAGGGTGCCGGACCATCAGGTCATGGTCTGACCTAATGGCCGCCTAGGTTCTTGCCATGCCTTCTTCCGCACCTCCGCCTCCCACGGCGTCGCACCTCGCACCGCCCACCGCGTCCGCCCCGCCCGTACCGCCGGTACAAGTGAAGACACCGGTCGCACCCGGGTCCGCCCCGGCCGACCGGCGTCGCTGGTTCGCGCTGGCCATCGTGATGACCGCGGCCTTCATGGACCTGGTCGACGTCACGATCGTCAACATCGCGATCCCCAGCATCCAGCGCGAGACGGGGGCGTCGGTCTCCGCGATCCAGTGGATCACCGCCGGTTACGCCCTCGCGTTCGCGGCCGGGCTGATCACGGGCGGCCGGCTCGGCGACATCTACGGGCGCAAGCGGCTCTTCCTCATCGGCATCGGCGGATTCACGCTCGCCTCCGCCCTCTGCGGTTTCGCGGGCAGCCCCGAGATACTGGTCGCCGCCCGCATCCTCCAGGGCGCCACGGCGGCCCTGATGGTGCCGCAGGTCCTCTCGATCGTGCACGCCACCTTCCCGGCCCACGAGCGCGGCAAGGTCTTCGGACTGTTCGGCGCGATCGTCGGGCTCGGCGCGGTCTCCGGCCCGCTGCTGGGCGCGCTGCTCACCGAATGGGACCTCTTCGGGCTCGGCTGGCGGCCGATCTTCCTGATCAATCTGCCCGTCGGCATCGCCGGTCTGCTCCTCGGCGCGAAGTTCATCACCGAGTCCAAGGCCCCCAAGGCGGTCCGCCTCGACCTGCTCGGCGTCGCCCTGATCACCCTGGCGATGCTGATGCTCATCTACCCGCTCACCCGGGGGCACGAGCTGGGCTGGCCGGTCTGGGGCCATCTGTCGATGGTGGGCAGTCTGTTCGTCTTCGGGGCGCTGGCCCTGAACCAGCGGCAGAAGACGCTGGCCAACGGCTCGCCGCTGATCGAGATGTCCCTGTTCCGGGTCAAGAGCTTCGCCGCGGGCATCGCCGTGCAGCTGACCTTCGGCGTCGGCCTCGGCATCTTCTTCCTGGTGTGGACCATGTACATGCAGATGGGTCTCGGCTGGAGCGTGCTGCGCGCCGGTACGACGGGCATCCCGTTCTCCGTCGCCGTCTCGGTGGCCGCCGGGATCTCCGTACAGAAGCTGGTGCCCCGCTTCGGCCGCAAGGTCCTTCAGGCCGGCGCGCTTCTCATGATCGCCGGACTGCTGATCTACCTCTGGGAGAGCGAGCACTACGGCATGGGCATCACGTCCTGGCAGATGGCCGTCCCGCTGGTGGTCATGGGTACGGGGATGGGGCTGATCGTGGCTCCGCTGACCGACGCGGTGCTCTCCGAGGTACCCAAGGAGCACGCCGGTTCGGCGTCCGGGCTGATCAACACCGTGCAGCAGATGGGGACGGCGCTCGGCCTCGGCCTGGTGTCCGTCGTCTTCTTCGGGGCGATCGGCGACCGGCTGGCCCCGGAGGCGGTCGGTCCGGCGTTCGTCGACGCGTTCCAGCAGTCGCTGTGGTGGGTGGCCGGGGTGCTCTCGGTGATCTTCCTGGTGATGTTCGCCCTGCCCGCCCGCCCGCGCGCGCACGTGGAGGGCGACCCGAACTGACCGCTGCGGGCGGTGGGTCCGGGCGGGAGATGCGGTTCAGCCGATCCGGGGTGAGAGCTCCGGTTCGGCGGATCCGGGTGAGAGATCCGGTTCAGCAGATCCGGGTGCGGCTCTCCATCGCCGTGCGGGCGGTGTGCTCGTCCTCGTACACCTCGCACATGTGGCGGCCGTCGGGCGTCGCCGTGTGCTCGACCTCCCACAGGCTCGTCTCGCTGCCGTCCAGCAGCAGGAACGCGTGCTCGTAGAGCGTGAATCCGGCCGTCCGGCCGTCGACGTCGCACTGCCGCCCGAAGATCTGGGTGATGTGGTGGGCGAAGGCGGACCGGAGCAGCCGTGCCTTCCGCTCGCCCGGCCGGTCGGCGTTCTCCGCGCGGCGCAGCACCCGGCGGGCGTGGTCCGCGGAGTTGTCCGGAGCGTACGTCCGGGGGAGCGGGGCCGGCGGGGCGGACATCAGGACCGTCAGCATCTCCAGATCCCCTTGCGCCTCCTGCATCCCCTCGTCGCCGAAGACCGGGGAGTCGGAGAGGCTTCCGGCCAGCCGGGACGCGGCGATACGGGCGTCGCCCTCCTGGTCGTACAGCTCGTGCCGACGAGGAGCCCGCACCTCCCGCCCTCCGCTGTGCACCAGCTCCCACAGCGTCAGGGCGGAGCCGTCGGCGAGGAGATACGTGTGACGGTAGGTCTCGCGGTGCAGCACGGCACTGTGGTGCGACGAGTACAGCGAACTGCTGTGGGCGAGCGCGGTGCCGAGCCGGTCGACCGTACTGTCGGGAAGGTCGAAGGAGTTGAGGGCGCGTCGCAGGAGTCGGTCGAGGTGGTGCTCGGTTGTCTCGTACGGATCGCTCAAGGTGGTGTCTCCAGGCCGTCGCCGCGTGTTACTTGATGCGTGCTTAACGTAGTCCCTGGGTCCGACATCGTGACCGGGGTTGGTAAAAACGTAGGGCGCACGCAGAAAGTTCCCCGAGTGTTCCCGGTGCATTTCGGGCGCTTGGGGTGAACTCCCGGGCGCGGAGGGAGAGTCGGCCGCCCGTGCGCCCCTCTCTCGCGCCGCGCGCCCCCCTCGGATTCTGCCCCTCGGATCAGGCCCGGCCGCCGTACAGCTCCGTGTACGAGAGGAGCCTGCCGCCCGGCCCCTCGGTGCTCCGGGCCGCGCGCACCGCCTTCACGACGGCCCGCGCCAGGACGTCGGCGCCCGCCGCCAGGATCTCGTTGACGGCGACCGGATCACCCGGCGCCACCGGCACCCGCCCGGTGGCCAGGGTGAACACGGTGTCCCCGTCGGTCAGCAGATGCACCGGGCGCACCGCGCGTGCCAGGCCGTCGTGCGCGGTGCCCGCCAGCTTCTGGGCCTGCGCCCGGGTCAGGTCCGCGTCCGTGGCGACGACCGCGATCGTCGTGTTGAACGGCGGAACCCCGCCCCCGGCCTCCTCCGCCGCCATCCGCTCCCGGGCGAGACGCCGCTCCGCCGCCGCGTGGACCTCGGCCGGAGGATGCGCCGGAGGCTCCCCGGCGCCGTACTCCCCGAACAGCACCCCGGTCCGGGGGTCGACCACCGAGCCCGCCGCGTTCACCACGACGAGGGCGGCCACCGTGACCCCGGAGGCGAGGCGGGTGCTCGCCGTACCGATGCCGCCCTTCAGCTGCCCGGCCACCGCGCCGGTACCCGCGCCCACGCCACCCTCGGCGACCGGCTCCCCGGACCCCGTGGAGGCCGCGGCCTCCACCGCCGCCCCGGCCGAGGTCGAAGAGGGCGGCGGCCGGAACGACCGGGACCACCTGGGTGGGGCCCGCGCCGACCCGGACGCCCCGGCCCCGCTCCTCCAGCCAGGCCATCACCCCGGACGCGGCGTCCAGTCCGTACGCACTGCCGCCCGTGAGGACGACGGCGTCGACCCGCTGGACCAGATTCCGCGGATCCAGTGCGTCCGTCTCCCGCGTACCCGGCCCGCCGCCCCGTACGTCCACGGCGGCCACGGCCCCGCCCTCGGGCGCCAGGACGACGGTCG
>MUNB01000552.1 GCA_002154345.1 Streptomyces griseus | reverse complement strand
CTGATGGTGATCGGGGCGTTGTTGATGAGGGGCCGGCGGGGCCGGCGGGGGGCGGGGCGGGAGCCGGTGGAGCGGTATGCCGTGCCGGCGGCGGATCAGGTGGATACGTGGCCGCCCACGCAGGAGCCGGGAATGTCGGTGCAGCAGTCGCCGTGGCCGGAGCCGGAGGTGGAGCCGTACACGGGGCCGGATCCGGTGCATCCGCCGCACCGCCCACCACCGGCCTGACGCCCACCACGTCGAGGGTTCCGTCCTCAATCGCCGGACGGGCGGGGGAATCAAGCCCGTCCGGCGTTTGAGGACGTCCCTTTCAGCCCGTCCGGCGCTTGAGGACAAAAGCAGCGCTCAGGTCCGGGCCCTGTTGCCCGTGCCTGTGCCCTTCAGGGCGTCCAGCGCGTACACGCAGCGGTCCTTGCTGCAGGCGTACACCACACCCGCCTGGGCCACGGGCGACCCCGTGATCTCGCCGCCCGTCGCGAGCTTCCAGCGCAGCTGGCCCCCCGCCGCGTCCAGCGTGTACAGCACGTGGTCCGCCGAGCCGAAGTGGACCCGGCCGTCCGCCACCACCGGGGAGCCCACCACGTCGCCGCCCGCCGCGAAGCGCCACTTCGGGGTGCCGGTGACCGCGTCCAGGGTGTAGAGCGCGCTGCCGCTGCCGACGTGCACGTTGCCCACCGCCACCAGCACCGGTTCGATCGAGGCGCGGGCCTCCGTGGCGATGCGCCAGCGGTCCTTGCCGGTCGCCGCGTCCAGCGCGTACACCGTGCCGAGGTAGTCCGCGAGGTACACCCCGCCGCCGGTCACCGCCGGGCCCGGCGCGAACGCGGGCGGGGAGAGGAAGACCGCGGGCGACTCGAAGTGCCAGCGCACCCGCCCGGAGCCGGTCTCCACCGCCAGCACCCGGGTGCCCGCCGCGATGTAGACGTAACCGTCGGGCGCCGGGGTGACCCGGACCGGGACGCCGCCGCAGGAGGCCGCGTCGCCGATGGGGTACGACCAGCGCTCGATGCCCGTACGCGCGTCCAGCGCGCGCAGCCG
>MUNB01000551.1 GCA_002154345.1 Streptomyces griseus | reverse complement strand
CGGTGACACTGCCGGCCTCGTCCAACGAGGCCGGCAGTGTCACCGACTGCGTCGCCTGCGGTGCGTGCGTGGTCAACCCAGCTGCCCCTTCCCGGTCTCCCGGCTGTCCCGCCTGTTCCGCCGTACGGTACGTGTTCACAGCCCGGACGTGGCAACTCTGGCACATCTTCCGATCGGACCGGCGCGAGGGTCCGCGAAGGGTGGATCCGTCCCTGACCTGCGGGATGTTCCGGTTTCGCATGTCTTCGGCGGAGAGGGTGAATTGCCACTCTTCAGCGAGGCTTGTACGACTTATTCCGTTCGCGCTCTCGCGTGGGGGTGCGTCGGCAGGCGGCCGGGCCCGGACGCGCGTCGGCCGCGGCGGTCCCGGAGGGCGCCCCGAAAGGGCTCCCGGAGGACGGCCGCGGCCGACGGGCCGGTGCGCGGGTCAGACCACCGGAGGCTCTCCCTCCAGCGGGCGGCCGAGGATGCCGGGGCGCTGCTGGCGGGGGTACGGGCCGGCCGGCGGGCGGTAGTCGACGCCGAGGGCGTCGAGCCGGGCGTAGTGGGCGGTCATCCGGGCGTCGAAGGCGGCGAAGTCCCGGTCGGCCGGGGCGGGCAGGGCGGACCAGGCGACCTCGGCGAAGGCGGCGAGGCGCGGGAAGACCTGGTAGTCGACGCGGGCCCGGTTCTGCATGACCTCGGTCCACACGTTGGCCTGGGTGCCCAGGATGTGACGGGCCGCCTCCTCGCTCAGGCCCGGCGGTACGGGCTCGAAGCGGTAGACGTTCTCCAGGGTCCTGACGTACCCGATGGGCATCGGCTCGTCGGGGCCGCCGTCCTGACGGTGGTCCAGATACACCTGCTGCTCCGGGCACATGACCACGTCGTGCCCGGCCTCGGCGGCCGCGATGCCTCCGGCGTAACCGCGCCAGGAGGAGACCGCGGCGCCCTCGGCGAGGCCGCCTTCGAGGATCTCGTCCCAGCCGATGAGGCGGCGGCCGCGCGCGGTGAGCCAGGCGTCGAAGTGCCGGATGAACCAGGACTGGAGCCCGTCCTCGTCCTTCACGCCGAGTTCGGCGATCCGGGCCTGGGCGAGCGGGGACTCCTTCCACTGGTCCTTGGGGCACTCGTCGCCGCCCATGTGGACGAAGGGCGAGGTCTCGGCGGGGAAGAGTTCGAGCACTTCCTCCAGGACGCCCTCGAAGAAGCGCAGGGTGGTGTCAGTGGGGGCGAGTACGTTCGGATTGACGCCCCAGGTGTCCCAGACGGAGAGGGTGGTGGTGTCGATGACGTCGGTGTTGCCCAGTTCGGGGTACGCGCTGATCGCGGCCTGCGAGTGGCCCGGGATGTCGATCTCGGGGACGACCCGGATATGCCGCTCGGCGGCATAAGCCACGATCTCGCGGATGTCGTCCTGGGTGTAGAAGCCGCCGTGAGGGGTCTCGTCCCAGAGTTCGGAGGCGCGGTGGCCGTATTTGGTGCGCGAACGCCAGGAGCCGACCTCGGTCAGGCGTGGGTGGCGCTTGATCTCGATGCGCCAGCCCTGGTCGTCGGTGAGGTGGAAGTGGAAGACGTTCAGCTTGTGGGCGGCGAGCAGGTCCAGGTAGCGCAGGACGTCGTCCTTGGGCAGGAAGTGCCGGGAGACGTCGAGCATCAGACCGCGCCAGCCGAAGCGGGGTTCGTCCTCGATGCGGACCGGCGGGACCTGCCAGGAGCGTCCCGGGGCGAGCGGTGCGTGGCGGAAGGCGTCCGGGCCGAGGAGCTGACGGAGGGTCTGCGCGCCCCGGAAGACGCCCGCCGCGCTGCCGCCCGTGAGGCGTACGGCGTCCGTCTCGACGGCCAGGCGGTAGGCCTCGGGGGCGAGCGCGGCGTCGAGGGCCAGCACGATGCCCTGCCCGGCCGAGCCGGAGCCGTCGCCCGCGCCCGTGTCGGCAGCAGCACCCGTGTCCGTAGCGGCGCCCGTGCCGCCGGCCTCCGGCAGGGGCAGTCCGGTGGCCGCGCCGAGCGTGGTGCGCAGCCAGTGGGCGACGCCCTCCGTGCCCGGTGCGGCGCTCAACGGGGTCCCGCGGTCCAGTGCGTACGGTCCGCAGGGGGCAGCGGTCAGGGTGCGCGGGGCCGGGATCAGACCGAGTGCCGCGGGGTCCGCGGTGTCCGTCGCCGTCCTGTCCTCGGGTGTCATGACATCAGTCCTTAACCGCTCCGCCCAGTCCGGAGACGAGGCGTCGCTGTACGAGTACGAAGAAGACCAGTACGGGGATGGTCATCACCGTCGAGGCTGCCATGATCCCTCCCCAGTCGTTCTCGTCCGGTTTGAAGAAGACCAGCAGCGCCATCGGCAGCGTCGACTGGGAGGTGTCGCTGATGATGAACGACTTCGCGAACAGGAAGTCGTTCCAGGTGGTGATGAAGGAGAAGACGCTCGTCGCGACCAGGCCCGGGAAGACCAGGGGGAAGAGGATCTGCCACAGGAAGCGGGTGCGGCTGGCCCCGTCGATGTAGGCGGCCTCCTCCAGGGCCTCGGGGACGGCCTTGACGAAGCCGCGCAGCATCCAGATGGCGAACGGCAGCGAGAAGGCGAGGTGCGGCAGGATCAGCGAGCCGAGGGTGTTCAGCTGGCCGAAGTCGCGCATCAGGAAGAACAGCGGGATGGTCAGCGCCTCCACCGGCACCATCTGCGCCACCAGGAACATGATCAGCAGCGTGGTGCGGAACTTGAAGCGGAAGCGGGTCACGGCGGTGGCGGCCAGGAAGGCGACCAGCGCGGAGAGGATGACGACCGTGCCCGCCACCAGCAGGCTGTTGAGGAAGTAGCGGCCGAAGTCCTGCTGTTCGAAGACCCGGCGGAACGAGTCGAGCGAGGGGGCCAGCGTCCAGGGGCGGGCGTCGGTGGACTGGATCTCCCCGGCCGGCTTGAAGGCGGAGAGCACCATCCAGTACAGCGGGAAGGCGACCGCGACGGCGATGAGCAGGGCGGCGGCCTCGGCCATCAGCCTGCCGGGCCGCTTGACGCGCAGGAGCCCCGCAATACCTCCGCCGCGTGTGCCGCCGCGTGCGGAGCGGTCGGTCGTCGCGCTCACAGTTCCTCCCCCTGGCGGCGTACGAGACGCAGATAGACGAGCGTGACGGCGAGCAGGATCACCAGCATCACGACGCCGATCGCCGATCCGAGGCTGTACTGCGAGGACGCGAACGCCTTCTGGTAGGCGTACACGTTGAGCACCAGGTTCTGGCCGGCGATGCCGCCGCCGTTGGTCATGACGTAGATCTGGGTGAAGACCTTGAAGTCCCAGATGATCGACTGGATGGTGACGACGATCAGGATGGGCTTGAGCATCGGCGCCATGATGGTGCGCCAGATCCGCCACTGGGACGCGCCGTCCAGCGAGGCGGCCTCCAGGACTTCGGTGGGGATGGCGCGGATGCCCGCGTACACGGTGACCATCACGAACGGGAACGAGCACCACAGGACTTCGAGGAGCACGAGCGCGAAGGCGCTGTAGCGGCCGTACGTCCAGGAGAAGTCGCCCAGTCCGAGCACCTTGTTGACCGGTCCGAAGTCGGGGTCGAAGAGGAAGACCCAGACGGTGGAGCCGGTGATCGCGGGGGTGGCCCAGGCGCCGAGCGCGGCCATCATCAGGGCGAGCCGGGGCAGGGCGCGGATGCGGGTGAGCAGGACGGCGAGCGCGCAGCCGACGGCCAGGGTGGAGACCACACAGGCCGCGGCGAACAGCACGGTGGCGAGGAGGACCTGCCAGAACTGGCTGTCGTTGAAGAGCGTGGCGTAGTTGCCGAACCCCTGGAAGGTGGTGGGTTCGCCGCCGCTGACCTGGGCCTGGGTGTACTCCAGGAACGAGATCAGGCCGAGCTGGTAGATCGGGTAGACCAGCAGTCCGGCGAGCAGGACGAGGGCCGGCAGGAGGTAGAGCCAGGGGGTCCAGCCGGAGTGCCCCCTGGGGGACACGGACCGGCCGCGCCGGGGCGGGCGGGCGGCCCGGGAGCCGTCGCCCGCCCCGGCGGCGCCCGCGGGCGGCGCCTTGAGCGCGGAGGTGTGCGTGGTCATCGTCAGCCGGCTTCGGTGAAGGCCGCGTCCATCTTCTTCGCCGCGTCGTCCGAGGCCTTCGCCACGTCCTTACGGCCGGAGACGATCTCCTGGAACATCGTCGGCAGGATCAGCGAGGCGTCGATCTGGCCCCAGGCGGGCGAGGCGGGGACGAACTTGGCGCCCGCGCCGAGGGTCTGGACGAACGGGGCGACGAAGGGCTCCTTCTTCGCGGCGTTGTCCAGGACGTCGGTGTAGGTGGGCAGGAAGCCCATCGCGTCGAACATCTCGGCCTGGGTCTTCTTGCCGGAGAGCGACTTCATCAGGTCGACGGCGAGGGTGCGGTGCGAACTGCTCTTGAGGACGCCGAGGTTGTTGCC
>MUNB01000550.1 GCA_002154345.1 Streptomyces griseus | reverse complement strand
GGGCCGCGACGGCCGGGGGACGGCAGGCCTTACGCGCCCGGTGCCCGGCGCCACTTCTCGTGGACGGTGACCGTACGGATCAGCCAGCCCGGTTCGGCGCGGTGCAGCTCGAAGGTGTAGCGGCCGCCGGTCACGAAATCGGGCGTGGCGCTCCCGGGCCGCCCGGAGTCCGCCCCGCCCGGCGGGTCCGCGTCCGGGCCGCTCGCCGCCTTCCGGTCCAGGCACATCGGATTGAGGTAGTCGGCCCGCACCTCGGCCCGGTCGCCCGTGTAGCCGCCCAGATCCTCCAGCTCGATCCGGCGGTTGACGATCAGGTGCTGGCGTACGGGGAAGAGCCGCATCGTCTCCGCCAGCCACCGGGCGATCTCGTCGGCCGGGCCCTCCACGCCGCCCGCGCCCCGGTAGTCCGCGCGGCCGTCCGGGGTGAACAGGGCGCCGTAGTCCGACCAGGCCCCGTCGTCGACGGCCACCGCGTACCCGGTGATCACCGCATCGATGGCAAGCCGGTCCAGCACGGTCGCGAGCGCCACACGCTGAGTCATTGGTCAAGTCTCGGTCAAGCCGCCCGCCAGGCCAAGAGGCCTGCGCCGACGCGGCGCGGGCGCGGTTCGGCGCGGCAGGGCGCGGGGGAAGGGCTCAGCAGGGCACGACGGCGACCGGTCCCAGCGCGTGCGTGACCGTCGTCTGCGCCACCGGGGACAGCCCGAGCCCGAGCGACTCGCCGCCCTTGCGGCGCCCGATCACCGTCAGGGCCGCCGTCGCCGACGCGGTCACCAGGGTGCGCGAGGCGGAACCGTTGACCGGCTCGCGGACGATCTCGACCTGCGGGTACTTCTCGTGCCAGCCCGAGGTCAGCTCGGCCAGGGTCCGGGCCGCCGAGCCCGCCGCCTCCGCCCGGTCCAGGACGGGTCCGCCCGCGAGCATGGAGGAGAACATCGTCCAGCCGTGCACGATCCGCAGCCGGGCACCGGGCCGGGAGGCCGCGGTGGCGAAAGCGAACTCCAGGACCGCCTCGCTGCTCTCGTCGGCGGCCACCCCCGCCACGATGTCGGTGAACGCCCCCGCGTCCCCGGCCCGGTCCTCGTCACCCTCCGGGCGGTCCTCCTGCACGACGACGACGGGACAGCTCGCCATCGACGCGGTGGCGAGGCTGTTGGAACCGATCATCAGCGAGCGGAAGCCGCCGAGCCCGCGCGATCCGACCACGATCATCGACGCGTCCCGGGACAGCGAGACCAGGGCCGCCGACGGGAAGTCCAGCGGGGCAAGCGTCGAGGGCCGCAGCTCCGGAGCGATGAGCGCACTCCGGCGTACGCAGTCGTCGAGGAGCGTCTCCGCCTCGCGCCGCCCGGTCTCCTCGTCGACCTGCCGGGTGAGCGGGCGGACGTGGACGATCAGGAGAGGAAGCCCGCGCCGTACGGCTTCGCGGGTGGCCCAGTCGAGCGCCTGCCGGCTGTGCGTGGATCCGTCGACGGCGGCGATCACGGGAAGATCGTTGGTGGTCATGTCTCCGAGCGTACGTCGCCGGGCGGACGGCCTCGCGGCGTGGTGGTCCGCAGCCGCCTCCCGGCCGTGCCGGTCGCGTTGTCCGCCGTGTCGGCCCTGTCAGCGGTGTTGGTCGTGTCGTCGTATCAGTCGTGGTTGTGGGTGGAGGAGGTGTCCTCCGGGGGCGCGCTGCGCCCGCCGTCGCTGCCGCTCGCCACGACGGCGACCAGGGCGGCCAGGACCGCCACCACCGCGAACCTGCCGCCCAGTCGCAGGGCCCAGCCGGTGCGGGCCCCGGCGGTCGCTCCGGGCCGGGCGGACAGCTTCTCGGAACGGCGGGCGGGCCGCATCAGCCGCAGGAGCAGCAGCGCGGCGATCGGGAGCTGGAGCAGCCAGACGCTGGTGCGGAACCAGCCGTCGTACCAGACATTGGTCCCGTACAGCAGGGTGTGCCAGACGCTGAGGACGTAGACGACGATCACGCAGCGGTGCAGGACCCGCCAGGTCTTGGGGCCGATGCGATGGCGTACGTAGAAGAGCAGGCCGAGCGGGATCGCAAGATACAGGGCCGCCTGGCCGATGGGCATGGCGATCCGCCCGGTGCCCGAGTCGTAGCCGCCGGGGACGAAGGCCTCCACGAAGGCGGTGGCCACCGCGGAGTTCCAGGACGCCGTGTCGTGCCGGACCAGTTCGGCCCCGAACAGCAGGGCGTGCGCCACGATCAGGGAGATGGTGTTGAGGCTGGTGGTGCGGTGCAGCCGTTCCAGCCGGGGGCCCGACAGCGGCAGCCGGCCCGGCCGGGGCCCGGACAGCAGCAGCCCGAGGATGACGGTCCCCCACGCCCAGAGCAGGGCGGACCAGCCGAACGCCTGGCTGAGGAAGTACATCCAGAAGCCGCCCGCGTCGGCCATGAACGGCATCACGGTGACGGTGGAGGAGGTCTTGTTGCGGATGCGTATGTAGAGCAGGACGAAGATCGCCGCGGTGATGAGGAGCGCCACCAGACCGTCGGGCCACGAGGCCCGCAGGTCGGAGCGGAGTGTCGGGCGTTTCGGCTCGCCCGCCGAGCGGGGTGCGGGCACCCGGTCGTCGTCGGGTGCGGCCGCGCCGACGGTGGGAGCCTCGGTGGCCGCTTCCGGATCGGGTGTGGGGGGCTGGTTCGTCATGCGGCCTCTTCGGTGCGGGCATCGGGGGCATCGGCTGGCGGGGGCGGATGCGGCGGCCCCGGGCCACGAGGCGTACGCAGACGCGTTGTTGGAGCAGTCGGGCGTGAGGACGGGAAAGTTCCCGACCCCTTGGTGTGACATGGATCACGCCAAGGGGTCGGTGGGCAAACGAGGCGAACTCCCGTTGTTTCGGCATCTGGTGCTCTTCTCTCCGGGGCGGGTGCGGCTGGCACGATGGCTGCCATGGGAGCCGGAACCGCACTCCGACTCGGACGCACCGCGCTGTTCGCGCTGGTGTGTGTCGCCGTGTCCGGACTCGGTCACGCGCTGATGTCCGGCGCGCCCCTGCCCCTGTTCGTCCAGGCCGTCGCCCTGCTGCCGGTGTGCGCGGCGGGCTGGTGGCTCGCCGCGCGGGAGCGGAGCGCTCCGGTGACCGTCGCGGCCCATGTCCTGGGCCAGTTGGGGTTGCACGCCTTCTTCGCCGACGCGGGATCCTGGCTGCCGTCCGGCCCCGGCGCGCACCACGCGGGCGCGGGGCATCACGCGTCCGGCGCGGTGAACCACTCCGCGCACGAGGTCCCGATCGGCGGTGCGTCGGACCTGATGGGGCTTCTGGCGGCCTTCGACGGCACGGTGTTCACCCTCGGCATGGCAGCGGCCCACGCGATGGCCGGGATGGTCTGCGGCTGGTGGCTCTGGCGCGGCGAGGTCGCCCTCGCCCGGCTGGGCCGCTGCCTGGCGCTGTTCGTCCGGGCCCCGCTGCGGACGGCCTGGCGCCTGTGGTCCGCGGCGCCGCCCGCCCCGACGCCGCCCGCCGGACGACGCACCCGCCGCCGGCCCGGCCGCCGCCCCCAGGGC
>MUNB01000055.1 GCA_002154345.1 Streptomyces griseus | reverse complement strand
GGAGCACGGGCCCATGGAGCGGGACGCCGCGGTGGCGGCGCTCAAGGAGTGGTGGGCGCGGCAGAACTGAGTCCGCCGGGGAGATGTTTCACGTGAAACATCACCGGCCGGATGTACCGAGGGGCGTTGTTTCACGTGAAACAACGCCCCTCGGCACATCCATGAGCGGCTACCGCCGGGCATCGGTGCGCCGCCAGTGGAACATCGTCACCGCCACCACCGCGTACAGCACCGACACGACCGCCACGACGGAGACCGATCTGCCGTCCGGCGGGAGCATCAGGGCCGCCACTCCCGCAGCGCTCACGAACGCGACGTTGAAGAGCACGTCGTAGAGCGAGAAGACCCGGCCGCGGAAGGAGTCGTCGACCGAGGTCTGCACGATGGTGTCGGTCGCGATCTTCGAGCCCTGGGTCACGACGCCGAGCACGAACGCGGCGATCAGCATCGGGACGGGCGCGAAGGAGAGGCCCAGGGCGGGAACCAGGACGGCCGCCGCCCCGGCACAGCCCACGATCCACCCGTATCGGCCGAGGAGCCCCACGGCCCACGGGGTGAGGACGGCGGCGACGAAGAACCCCGCGCCGGACACCCCGACCGCCAGTCCGAGCAGGGCCAGCCCGTCGGACTCGGTGTCCGACCAGGCGTAGCGGCACAGCATGAGCACCATCACGGTGAGGGCGCCGTAACAGAAGCGGATCACGGTCATCGCGGCGAGCGCCCGGGCCGCGTGGTCCCGCTGTGCCAGATGCCGCAGCCCGGCGACGAGCCCGCGTGCGGTGACGGCCAGAGCCGCCCGCAACCGCAGAGGGCTCTCGTCGGTGTCCGGCCCCAGCAGGGCCCGGGGCAGGCTCAGGGATGCCAGTGCGGACAGCAGGTAGAGCATCGACCCCAGCAGCACGACGGCCGCGTCGGATTCGTCGGCCACCAGTCGCACGACGAAGGCGAGTCCGCCTCCCGCGGTCGCCGCCAGGGTGCCGGCGGTCGGGGAGAGGGAGTTGGCGACGACGAGGCGATCGGTGTCGACCACCCGGGGCAGGGCGGCGGAGAGGCCGGCGAGCACGAAACGGTTGACGGCGGTGACGCAGAGGGCCGAGGCGTAGAAGAGCCAGTCGGGTACCGAGGCGAGGATCAGGAGCGCCGTGGAGCAGGCCAGGGCCGCCCGCAGGAGGTTTCCGTAGAGGAAGACCTGACGTCGGGGCCAGCGGTCCAGCAGCACCCCCGCGAACGGGCCGATCAGGGAGTAGGGCAGCAGGAGCACGGCCATCGCGGAGGCGATGGCGGCGGCCGACGTCTGCTTCTCCGGGGAGAAGACGACGTAGGTGGCAAGGGCGACCTGGTAGACGCCGTCGGCGGACTGCGACAGGAGCCGCACGGTGAGCAGGCGGCGGAAGTTCCGCAGGCGCAGCAGCATGCGCAGATCACGCGCGACAGACATGGGAGCAAGCGTCACACACGTCGGGGGCCCACGGGCGGATTGCCCGGGGACCCCCGACGTGCGGCAGGAAGAGGTGAGCGTCTCCGCTCAGCACTCCGGTGTGGCTGTCAGCGCTTCGGTGAGGCTGTCGGCCGAGACAGCCGGTTCAGCGCTCGGTCTCGCCCTTGATGAACTTCTCGACGTTCTCGCGGGCCTCGTCGTCGAAGTACTGCACGGGCGGGCTCTTCATGAAGTAGCTCGAAGCCGAGAGGATCGGGCCACCGATGCCGCGGTCCTTGGCGATCTTCGCGGCGCGGACGGCGTCGATGATGACACCGGCCGAGTTCGGGGAGTCCCACACCTCGAGCTTGTACTCCAGGTTCAGCGGAACGTCGCCGAACGCGCGGCCCTCGAGGCGCACGTACGCCCACTTGCGGTCGTCCAGCCAGGCCACGTAGTCCGAGGGGCCGATGTGGACGTTGTCCGCACCGAGCTCACGGTCACGGATCTGCGAGGTGACGGCCTGCGTCTTCGAGATCTTCTTGGACTCCAGGCGCTCCCGCTCGAGCATGTTCTTGAAGTCCATGTTGCCGCCGACGTTCAGCTGCATCGTGCGGTCCAGGATGACACCGCGGTCCTCGAAGAGCTTCGCCATCACGCGGTGCGTGATGGTGGCGCCCACCTGGGACTTGATGTCGTCACCGACGATCGGGACGCCGGCCTCGGTGAACTTGTCCGCCCACTCCTTGGTGCCGGCGATGAAGACCGGGAGGGCGTTGACGAACGCGACCTTGGCGTCGATGGCGCACTGGGCGTAGAACTTCGCAGCGACCTCGGAACCGACGGGCAGGTAGCAGACGAGAACGTCGACCTGCTTGTCCTTGAGGACCTGGACGACGTCGACCGGGGCGTCCGCGGACTCCTCGATCGTCTCGCGGTAGTACTTGCCGAGACCGTCGTGGGTGTGGCCGCGCTGGACGGTCACGCCCGTGTTCGGCACGTCCGCGATCTTGATGGTGTTGTTCTCGCTGGCGCCGATGGCGTCCGCGAGGTCGAGGCCGACCTTCTTCGCGTCGACGTCGAAGGCGGCGACGAACTCGACGTCGCTGACGTGGTAATCGCCGAACTGGACGTGCATCAGACCGGGCACCTTGCCGGCCGGATCGGCGTCCTTGTAGTACTCGACGCCCTGCACCAGCGAGGCGGCGCAGTTGCCCACGCCTACGATGGCTACGCGAACCGAACCCATTCCGGTTGCTCCCTGTGTAATCGGTGTTTCCGATGAAGTCGCCGCGGAGTGCGATGACTTCACTTGGCGGTGTCGTCGGACGGATCCGGCGGGGTGTTGTCCCGACGCCGGGGCAGGCCGCCCGTCTCTCCAGGTGTGTCCTGCTGAGCGGAGCCTTCGGGTGAGGATCGTCGCCGATCCCGTCCCGACCGCTCGCTCTCGATGAGCTCGTTCAGCCAGCGCACTTCGCGCTCCACGGACTCCATGCCGTGTCGCTGCAGCTCAAGCGTGTAGTCGTCGAGTCGTTCGCGGGTACGGGCGAGCGAGGCGCGCATCTTCTCCAGGCGCTCCTCCAGCCGGCTGCGCCGGCCTTCCAGCACCCGCATCCGCACATCGCGCTCGGTCTGACCGAAGAAGGCGAAGCGCGCTGCGAAGTGCTCGTCCTCCCAGGAGTCCGGACCGGTGTGCGACAGCAGCTCCTCGAAGTGCTCCTTACCTTCTGCCGTCAACCGGTAGACGATCTTCGCCCGGCGTCCCGTCAGTGAGGAGGAGGAAGCTGCCGCGCGTCCGGTGACCGGCGCGGCGTCCGCCGCGTCACCGGCGGGCTCCTCGATCAACCAGCCGCTGGCGACCAGCGTCTTGAGGCAGGGGTAGAGGGTCCCGTAGCTGAACGCACGGAAGATCCCCAGCGAGGTGTTGAGGCGTTTGCGCAGCTCATAGCCGTGCATCGGCGATTCGCGGAGCAGGCCGAGAACGGCGAACTCGAGGATGCCGGAGCGTCGGCTCACCGGTGCCTCCTCCTTCTCCCGCTGCTTCCGTCGGCACGGTCCACCGGAATCACCGGCGTACTTATGCCGTGCTGATGTATCGACTCGATACATCAGCACGATAGATCGCTCCGACCTGTTCGACAAGGGTGACCTTCGTGAACGGCGTCACATCGACAATTCCCAGGGTTCGACTTGCGTTGTTTGGGGTGAAGTTCGGCCCTAGGCGGGTTTTGACCGTGCGTAGTCTGTGCGGCATGCAGACCACCGGGAACCGCGAGACGCTCTCGCGCGTCAGTCTTCGCGGACTGCCGGATGCGCTGCGGATGAGCCTTCCGCAGTGGCTTGTCCGTAATTCGGGGGGACCGGATCTCAACTGCCGCTTCCAGGCGCTCTCGCCTGCCCGAGGAGTAGTCGTTCCATGAGCGAGCACCGTCGCAAATCGCCTCAGCCACAGGGCGGCGGGCGTGCCGCGGCCAGACGAGCCGCCCAGCAGTCGACCGGACGCCGAGCGGCCCCGTCACGCAGAGCGACTTCGGCATCACCTACCGAATCGCCTTACGAGTCGCACGGCGGTGAGGAGCGCCAGTACGGCAGTCGGGCCGAGGCCCGCCGAGCCGCCCAGCGTGGCGGCCGACGCCGTGGCGCCGACGCCGGGGGCGCGGGCGGCGGTGGCGGACGACGGCGCGGTGGCGGCGGAGGTTCGGACGGACCGGGGGGCCGGGGGCGTGACAACGGCGGCCCCGGCAAGAAGCGCTTCATCGACTACCCGCGCCACGGCAAGTACGGGTTCCGCCGCTGGGTGCCCTCGTGGAAGCTGGTGTCGGGGCTCTGTCTGGGGTTCCTCGGTGTGCTGATGGGCGTGGGGGGCGTCTCGTACGCCCTGGTGTCCAAGCCGAACATCAACGAGGCGGCCGAGGCGCAGAACAACGTCTACTACTGGGCCGACGGTACGCAGATGGTCGCGACCGGCGGTGTGGTCAACCGCCAGATCCTCAAGTACGAGCAGATCCCCGAAGCGATGCGCAACGCCGTGATCTCGGCCGAGAACAAGAGCTTCGATTCGGACCGCGGCATCGACCCGATGGGTATCGGGCGCGCGCTGTACAACATGGCCACGGGCGGTGAGACCCAGGGCGGCTCGACCATCACCCAGCAGTACGTCAAGAACTCCATGCTCAGCCAGGACCAGACGCTGAAGCGGAAGTTCCAGGAACTCTTCATCACGCTCAAGGTCGCCGGTGAGGAGAAGAAGGAAGACGTGATGGCCGGCTACCTCAACGTCTCCTACTACGGACGCGGTGCCTCCGGTCTGCAGGCAGCGGCCCGCACGTACTACAACAAGGACGCCAGCGAGCTGAACGCGAGCGAGTGCGCCTTCCTGGCCACCCTGCTCAAGGGTGCGAGCTACTACGACCCGGCCGGCGCTCCCGACATCGACAAGGCCAACGCGACCAAGGCGAAGAACACCAAGCGGGCCAAAGAACGTTGGGAGTGGATCCTCGACGAGCAGGTCAAGGACGGGCGCATGTCGGCTGCGGACCGCGCCAAGTACACGAAGTTCCCCATGCCTCTGCCGCCGAAGAAGGACGCCAAGCTGGGCGGTCAGACCGGCTACCTGGTGGATCTCGCCAAGAAGTACTTCCTCGCCAACAACGACCAGGGCATCGACGCCAAGAAACTCGAACTGGGCGGCTACGAGATCCACACCACCTTCCAGAAGAAGCGGGTGCAGGAGCTCGAGAAGGCGGTGAACAAGGTCTACAAGGCCAAGATCCGGCCCAAGGAGCGCCCCGAGACGGACACGCACGTCGAGTTCGGCGGTGCCTCCGTGGATGCGAAGACCGGCGCCATCATCGCCACGTACGGCGGCCAGGACGCCACCACGCACTTCACGAACAACGCGGACGCCACGGGGGCCCAGGTCGGTTCGACGTGGAAGCCGTTCGTGCTGGCCGCGGCCATGCAGTACGGCGTGCGCGATCCGTCCGGCGGTAGGGAACAGAGCGAGTCCCAGCGCACCCAGGTCTCGCAGGAGAGCATCTACAACGGCGACAACCTGCTGCGGATCAAGGACTACACGGGCAAGATCTGGCTGAATCAGGACAACGAGGAATGGCGTCAGACCAACGACGGCGGCAAGGACTACGGTGAGATCGACCTGCGGACGGCCATGGAGCAGTCCGCCAACTCCCCGTTCGTGCAGCTCGGCATGGACGTCGGGACGGACAAGGTCAAGGACGTCGCCGTCGCCTCCGGTCTGAAGGACGACAGCTTCATGGCCGACGCGACCGTTCCCTCGTTCTCCATCGGTACCTCATCGCCCAGCGCCATCCGCATGGCGGGCTCCTACGCCACCTTCGCCACGAGCGGCCAGCAGAACGACACGTACTCGGTGACCGAGGTGAAGAAGGGGGGCGAGACCGTCTTCAAGCACCAGAAGAGGACCAAGCGCGCCCTCAGCACCGACATCGCCGACAACGTCACGGACGTGCTGAAGAACGTCGTGGAGAACGGGACGGGCACGCCCGCCCAGCTGGAGGGCCGTGACGTCGCGGGCAAGACCGGTACGACGGACGGCAACCGGTCCGCCTGGTTCGTCGGGTACACGCCGCAGATCTCGACCGCCATCAGCATGTTCCGGCTCGACGACGACGAGACGAACAAGGAACGTGAGTTCCTGAAGATGTTCGGCACGGGTGGCGAGCAGAAGATCCACGGAGCCTCGTTCCCGGCCTCCATCTGGCACGACTACATGTCCGACGCGATGAAGGGCAAGAAGTCCATCGCCTTCCCGGAGCCGAAGGACCTGGGCGAGGTCGTGTGGGGCGGTGGCGCGGTCAGCCCGAGCCCGACGCCCAGTCCCACGCCTTCGGAGACGGCCTCGGAGGATCCGAGTCCGACCCCGACGCCGACCCAGACCACCCCGAGCCCGACGCCGACGCCGACCAAGTCCTGCGGCTTCTTCGACCCGAACTGCCAGGAGTCCAACGGGGGTCAGAACGCCGGGGCGGACGGCGGAGGCCAGAACGGCGGAGCCGACGGTGGCGGCGACAACACCGGAGCGGACGGTGGCGGCGACAACACCGGAACCACCGACGGCAGTGACAACGGCGGCGCCCAGGGAGCCAACGGCAACCCGGGTGGCACCGGATCGATCTGGGGCACCTCCGGATAGGCGGACCGAGGGCCGGGACCGGCCGAGCACCGTGACGAGGGCCGTCGCACCGTACGGGTGCGGCGGCCCTCGCCGTGTTCCCGGCGGCCCACGGCGTCCGGGCTCTCCCGCCGTGTCCCCCGGGCGGTCCTTGCCCCGGGCACAGCCCCGTACGGCAGGATGTGCGGCATGCCAAGCCCCAGCGCAGAAGACACGAGCGTGCACCAGGAGCGGCCCGTCGTGCGGCCCACAGATCAGGACGAGGTCGCGGCGGCCGGCAGCGAGCTGTTCGGCGGCCGGGTGGGGCGCTGGGCGCGGCTCGGAGACGGGCCGCTCACGCCGGTGCGCGTCGTCGCGCTGGTCATGATCGGGATGTTCGCCCTCGGCATGGTGCAGAAGATCCCCTGTTACGAATGGGCCTGGTTCCGCGGGGCCACCTCGCAGTACACGCACGCCTGCTACTCCGACATTCCGCACCTCTTCCTGGGGCGCGGGTTCGCCGACGGGCTGGTGCCGTACTTCGACCGGCTGAGCGGCGACATGCAGTACTTGGAGTACCCCGTGCTGACCGGGGTGTTCATGCAGGTGGCGGCCTGGCTGACGCTGACGCCCGACAGCGACCCCATCCAGCAGCGCGAGCAGATGTACTGGATGGTCAACGCGGGCATGCTGATGATCTGCGCGGTCGTCATCGCCGTGTGCACCGTCCGTACGCACCGCCGCCGCCCCTGGGACGGCCTCCTGGTCGCGCTGGCCCCCGCGTTCGTCCTCACCGCGACCATCAACTGGGACCTGCTGGCCGTCGCCCTGACGGCCGCGGCGATGCTCATGTGGTCCCGGGGCCGGGCGCTGGCGTTCGGCATCCTCATCGGCCTCGCGACGGCCGCCAAGCTCTACCCGGTCCTGCTGCTGGGGCCGCTCCTGGTGCTCTGCTGGCGGGCGGGCCGGTGGCGCGCGTTCGGTACGGCCCTGCTGGGCGCGGGGGCGGCCTGGCTGGTGGTGAACCTGCCGGTGATGATCTTCGCGCCCGAGGGGTGGCGGAAGTTCTACACCTTCAGCCAGGAGCGGCCCATCGACTTCGGCTCGTTCTGGCTGATCATCACCCAGCGCACCGGCAAGCCCATCGACGTGGAGACGGTCAACACCGCGTCGGTCGTCCTGATGGTGGTGTTCTGCGCGGGCATCGCGGGTCTGGCGCTGTCCGCGGCGCGCCGGCCGCGCTTCGCCCAGCTGGCGTTCCTGGTGGTGGCCGCGTTCATCCTGACGAACAAGGTCTACTCACCGCAGTACGTGCTGTGGCTGATCCCGCTGGCCGTCCTGGCCCGCCCGCGCTGGCGCGACTTCCTCATCTGGCAGGCCTGCGAGGTCATGTACTTCCTCGGGATCTGGTTCTACCTCGCGTACACCAGCGGCGGGGACAAGCACCAGGGGCTGCCGCAGGAGGGCTACCAGGTCGCGATCGCCCTGCACCTGCTGGGCACGCTGTACCTGTGTGCGCTGATCGTCCGGGACATCCTCCAGCCGGAGAAGGACCCGGTGCGCAGGGACGGGTCGGACGATCCGTCGGGCGGAGTCCTCGACGGGGCTCCGGACACGTTCGTGCTGGCACCCGAGGCCCGGCCGTCCGGGCACACGGCCCCGACGGTCACGGGACCTCAGGTGGAGTGGGGCGCGACGCCCACCCGGGACGGCTGAGCCGGGGCCCGGCGCGGCCGCTCGGGGCCGCGCCCGGGCGGCTTCTCAGGACGGCGGCTCAGCGGTCGACGAGCCGGTCGTACTGCGTGGTCGTGTGGCGCAGATGGGCGACCAGCTCGTCGCCGACGCGCGGCTCCTGGGCGTCCGAGGGCACGAACAGGATCGACACCTGCATGTGCGGCGGCTCGGCGAACCACCGCTGCTTGCCCGCCCAGACGAACGGCGACAGGTTGCGGTTGACCGTGGCCAGGCCCGCGCGGGCGACGCCCTTCGCCCGCGGCATCACGCCGTGCAGCGCCTTGGGCGCCTCCAGGCCGACCCCGTGGGACGTACCGCCGGCCACGACGACCAGCCAGCCGTCGGACGCGGCCTTCTGCTGGCGGTAGCCGAAGCGGTCGCCCTTGACGACGGGCGTGACGTCCAGGACGGCCCCCCGGTACTCGGTGGCCTCGTGGTCGCCGAGCCAGAGCCGGGTGCCGATACGGGCGCGGAAGCGGGTCTGCGGGAACTGCTGCTGGAGCCGGGCCAGCTCCTCGGCGCGCAGATGGCTGACGAACATGGTGTGCAGCGGCAGTCGGGCCGCGCGCAGCCGGTCCATCCAGCCGATGACCTCCTCGACGGCGTCGGAGCCGTCGGTGCGGTCCAGCGGCAGGTGCAGGGCGAAGCCTTCGAGCCGTACGTCCTCGATCGCCGCGTGCAGCTGCCCGAGCTCCTCCTCCTTGACGCCGTGGCGCTTCATCGAGCTCATGCACTCGATGACGACCCGGGCGCCCACCAGGGCGTGCACGCCGTCGACGGAGGAGACGGACCGGATGACGCGGTCCGGCAGCGGTACGGGCTCCTCACCGCGCCGGAACGGGGTCAGGACGAGCAGGTCGCCGCTGAACCAGTCCTTGATCCGGGCCGCCTCGTAGGTGGTCCCGACGGCGAGGGTGTCGGACCCGAAGCGGATCGTCTCGTCGGCGAGGCGCTCGTGGCCGAAGCCGTAGCCGTTGCCCTTGCAGACGGGTACGAGACCGGGGAACTGGTCGATCACGGACTTCTGGTGCGCCCGCCAGCGCGCGGTGTCGACGTAGAGGGAGAGCGCCATGGCGGCCCGGAACCTTTCTGGTGGCTGCGGTGGATCAGGGAAACGAACGGGTGGTGCGGCGAGAGGTGGTGAAGCCGGTCAGCGGCGCGACATATAGATGTCGAGCGCCTTGTGGAGCAGCTTGTTGAGCGGGAAGTCCCACTCGCCGACGTACTCGACGGCCTCGCCGCCGGTGCCGACCTTGAACTGGATCAGGCCGAAGAGGTGGTCGGTCTCGTCCAGCGAGTCGCTGATCCCGCGCAGGTCGTAGACGGTCGCGCCCATCGCGTAGCTGTCGCGCAGCATGCGCCACTGCATCGCGTTCGACGGCCGGACCTCGCGCCCGATGTTGTCGGAGGCGCCGTAGGAGTACCAGACGTGTCCGCCGACGACGAGCATGGTGGCGGCGGAGAGGTTCACGCCGTTGTGGCGGGCGAAGTAGAGCCGCATCCGGTTGGGGTCCTCGGAGTTGAGGACGGTCCACATGCGCTGGAAGTACGAGAGCGGGCGCGGCCGGAAGTGGTCGCGCACGGCGGTGATCTCGTAGAGCCGCTGCCACTCGGCCAGGTCCTCGTAGCCGCCCTGGACGACCTCGACGCCGGCCTTGTCGGCCTTCTTGATGTTGCGGCGCCACAGCTGGTTGAAGCCCTTGAGGACGTCCTCCAGCGAGCGGTTGGCCAGCGGCACCTGGAAGACGTAGCGGGGTTGTACGTCACCGAATCCGGCGCCGCCGTCCTCGCCCTGCTGCCAGCCCATCTTCCGCAGTCGGTCCGCGACCTCGAAGGCGCGCGGCTCGATGTGCGTGGCCTCGACGTCGCGCAGGCGCTTCACGTCCGGGTCCTGGATGCCGGACTTGATGGCCGCGGAGTCCCAGCGGCGGATGACCACCGGCGGGCCCATCTTCACGGAGAAGGCGCCCTGCTGCTTGAGGTGGGCGAGCATCGGCTGGAGCCAGTCGTCCAGGTTCGGTGCGTACCAGTTGATGACCGGGCCCTCGGGGAGGTACGCCAGGTAGCGCTTGATCTTGGGCAGCTGGCGGTACAGGACGAGGCCGGCGCCGACGATCTCGCCGTTCTTGTCGAACCAGCCCAGGTTCTCCGAGCGCCATTCGGTCTTCACATCAGCCCACGCCGGGACCTGGCAGTGACTGGCCGAGGGCAGGCTCTGGATGTACGCCAGATGCTGCTCTCGGCTGATGGTCCTCAGGGTCAGGCTCATGCGGGGCGCTCCTCGGCAGGTGTGTCCCCATCGGTCAGGGGCTCCGGCTCTCGCGCCGAAGCCTACTGTGACCGAGGGCCGCCCGGCCTGGCCCCGGGGGGCAGGAACGTACGACGGACCGGCGCGGGCGCCCGGGCGCCCGCGCCGGTCCGTGCTCCGGCCGGTGGTCCGGTCAGGTGATCACGCCGCCGAAGAGGCCGCCGTGGGCCATACCGAGGAAGAAGCCGACGGCGGACAGACCGAGTCCGATGACCAGGCCGAACCGCTCGCCGGTCGTCTTGGAGACGTACATCCCGAACCCACCGGTCAGGATGCCGACCAGCCCGGCCCACGAGCTGATCAGGTGCAGGTGGTGGAACATCGCCGTCACGAAGGCGAGAGCGCCCAGCACGAGGGTCACGGCGAGCAGGGTGTCCTGGAGCGGGTGCGGCTTGCCGTCCGTCGCGAAGAGCGAGCCGGTGGCGGGGCGAATGGTCTGTGCCATGGAGTACCTCCTGGCCGGACGGATGGGCGGTGGATCCAGCGCCTCCCGCACCGCGGCGGGTGTAGCGCCTCTCACACCGCATCTGTCTCGATTGTGCCCTCTGAGCTCCTGATTTCAACCGGAAGCCGGTCTACGGGTAGTCTGTACGGTCTGCACCGGTGTCTGCCCAGGCCAGCACGGCGAGCCTCTACCCAAACCCCCACTCCGGGATCGTTCGGGAGCGGATTGTCAGTGCCGGGTGTTTTCCTCGGGAACGCCGTTGCGACACGCATCACGACCCTCCTGCCACGGAACGACCGTGGCCGCTGAGTCCAAAGGAGGTGGGTTCCACATGCGTCACTACGAGGTGATGGTCATCCTCGACCCCGATCTCGAGGAGCGAGCAGTCTCCCCGCTGATCGAGAACTTCCTCTCCGTCGTCCGTGAGGGCGACGGAAAGGTGGAGAAGGTCGACACCTGGGGCCGTCGTCGGCTCGCCTACGAGATCAAGAAGAAGCCCGAGGGCATCTACTCGGTCATCGACCTGCAGGCCGAGCCTGCGGTCGTCAAGGAGCTCGACCGCCAGATGAACCTGAACGAGTCGGTCCTCCGGACCAAGGTCCTCCGTCCCGAGATCCACTGAGCATCTAGCTCAGCGGTTTTCGGGTCCGAGTAGCAGCAAGCAGCCAGAAGCAATCCCGCCGAGAGGTTCCCCCAATGGCAGGCGAGACCGTCATCACGGTCGTCGGCAATCTCGTCGACGACCCCGAGCTGCGCTTCACCCCGTCCGGTGCGGCGGTCGCGAAGTTCCGTGTCGCGTCCACTCCCCGCATCTTCGACCGGCAGACCAACGAGTGGAAGGACGGCGAAGGCCTGTTCCTCACCTGCTCGGTCTGGCGTCAGGCGGCGGAGAACGTCGCGGAGTCGCTCCAGCGAGGCATGCGCGTCGTCGTGCAGGGCCGGCTGAAGCAGCGGTCCTACGAGGACCGTGAGGGCGTCAAGCGCACGGTCTACGAGCTGGACGTCGAGGAAGTCGGCCCCAGCCTCAAGAACGCCACGGCCAAGGTCACCAAGACCACCGGTCGCGGTGGTCAGGGCGGCCAGGGTGGATACGGCGGCGGCCAGCAGGGCGGCGGCAACTGGGGCGGCGGTCCCGGTGGCGGTGGCCAGCAGGGCGGCGGCGGTGCACCCGCCGACGACCCGTGGGCGACCGGCGCGCCGGCCGGCGGCCAGGGCGGCGGGGGACAGCAGGGCGGCGGAGGCGGCTGGGGCGGAAGCTCCGGCGGTTCCGGCGGCTCCTCTGGCGGCGGCTACTCGGACGAGCCTCCCTTCTAGGGCTGCTCGTACCCCCACTTCTTGATCACACAGGAGAAACACCATGGCGAAGCCGCCTGTGCGCAAGCCTAAGAAGAAGGTCTGCGCGTTCTGCAAGGACAAGACCCAGTACGTGGACTACAAGGACACGAACATGCTGCGGAAGTTCATTTCCGACCGTGGCAAGATCCGTGCCCGCCGCGTCACCGGCAACTGCACGCAGCACCAGCGTGACGTCGCCACGGCTGTCAAGAACAGCCGTGAGATGGCGCTGCTGCCCTACACGTCCACCGCGCGATAAGGGAAGGGTGACAAGAGCATGAAGATCATCCTCACCCACGAGGTCTCCGGCCTCGGCACCGCCGGCGACGTCGTCGACGTCAAGGACGGGTACGCCCGTAACTACCTGGTTCCGCGTGGCTTCGCCATTCGCTGGACCAAGGGCGGCGAGAAGGACGTGGCGCAGATCCGCCGCGCCCGCAAGATCCACGAGATCGCGACGATCGAGCAGGCCAACGAGATCAAGGCCAAGCTCGAGGGCGTGAAGGTCCGTCTGGCTGTTCGCTCCGGCGACGCCGGCCGTCTCTTCGGCTCGGTCACCCCGGCCGACGTCGCTGCGGCGATCAAGGCTGCCGGTGGTCCCGACGTCGACAAGCGTCGCGTCGAGCTCGGCTCGCCGATCAAGACGCTCGGCGGACACCAGGTGTCCGTCCGTCTGCACCCCGAGGTTGCGGCGAAGCTCGGCGTCGAGGTCGTTGCTGCCTAAGGGCAGAGCTCAGCTGAGTCAGTGAAGGGCCGCACCCGTTGGGTGCGGCCCTTCACCGTGTTCCGGCGTCCGTGGTGTTTCACGTGAAACACCACGGACGTTTCACGTGAAACGGGCGGCCTGTTTCACGTGAAACAAGCCGCCCACGCCGTGAAGCGTACGGATCAGCGCGTGGCGCCGGTGACGATCCACCGGCCCGATCGCGTGCGCAGCCAGAGCGTGATGAGGCGGACGGCCATCATCAACGTCATCGCCCACCAGAGCGCCGTGAGCCCGCCGCCGAGCGTGGGCACCAGGAGTGCGACGGGAGCGAAGACGGCGAGCGTCACCAGCATCGCCCAGGCGAGATAGCGTCCGTCGCCGGCTCCCATCAGGACGCCGTCCAGGACGAAGACCACTCCGGCGATCGGCTGGGAGACCGCCACGACCAGGAGCGCGGGGAGCAGGGTGTCCTTCACCGAGGGGTCGCTCGTGAAGAGCGGGATGAACAGGGGTCGGGCGAGCACGATGAGGACGCCGAGCACGATGCCGCAGCCGATGCCCCACTCGACCATGCGGCGGCAGGCCTCGCGCGCTCCCTTCTCGTCGTTCGCCCCCAGATAGCGGCCGATGATCGCCTGCCCCGCGATGGCGATGGCGTCGAGTGCGAAGGCGGTCAGGCTCCAGAGGGAGAGGATGATCTGGTGCGCGGCGATGTCGACGTCACCGAGCCGGGCGGCGACGGCGGTGGCGATCATCAGGACGGCGCGCAGGGACAGGGTCCGGACCAGCAGAGGGACGCCGGCCCGTGCGCTGGCCCTGATGCCGGCCGCGTCGGGGCGCAGGGAGGCGCCATGCCTCCGGGCTCCGCGGACCACCACGACGAGGTAGACGGCGGCCATGGCGACCTGGGCGATCACCGTTCCCCACGCGGATCCGGCGATGCCGAGCCCGGCACCGTAGACGAGGGTCACGTTGAGGACGGCGTTCGCCGTGAAACCGCCGATGGCGACGTACAGCGGGGTGCGGGTGTCCTGGAGGCCGCGCAGTACGCCGGTGGCGGCGAGCACGACGAGCATGGCCGGGATGCCGAGGATGGAGATCCTCAGGTACGTGATGGCGTACGGGGCCGCGGTGTCGGACGCGCCGAAGACGTCGACGAGCCAGGGGGCCGTCGGTACCGCGAGGGCGACGACGGCGACTCCGAGCAGCAGGGCGAGCCAGATACCGTCCATGCCCTGCCGGATGGCGGCGGGCAGATCGCCCGCCCCGACGCGGCGGGCGACGGCCGCCGTGGTCGCGTAGGCGAGGAAGACGAAGATGCTCACGGCGGTCATCAGAAGGGCCGCGGCGATGCCGAGCCCGGCCAGTTGCGGGGTGCCGAGGTGGCCGACGACGGCGCTGTCGACCATCACGAACAGGGGCTCGGCGACGAGCGCGCCGAAGGCCGGCACGGCAAGGGCGAAGATCTCACGGTCGTGTCGTCGGCGGCCGTTCTTCGAGGTCGCGGGGGCCTTGGTCATGGGGGTCAATCTAATCTTCCACAGGTAAGAGATGCAATTGCTTGTTGGCCCTTACTTCTGCCCGGACGGGGCCTTCCCTCCCGCGCTGTTTGTGGTGATCTTGAAATGAGGGCGAAAGTTTTTCTCCCCCACAGTCGGTGGACGGAGAAGGCGCAGGTCAGATGGGTTACGCCGAGGTCGCTATGAGTTTGTCCACAGTGCTGTCCCCCGGTCCGTGCACAGGTTCGGCGGGGTTCTCCACAGCATCTGGTCCGTCGTCCACATGCCCTGTGGATAACCAGATTGGCTGACGGTGCGGAGGGGCCTACCGTAGTGCGGCGCCCGCACTCCGTCCCGGCACCGGAATCCACCGAACCAGACGCGCCGGAAGTGGAGTCGGGCGACCTGTTTGTCGGTGCCGTGCCGTAAGAAAGAGTGGCACGGCTAGGTCCGCGATGCGGACGGGAGGAGGCGGCCCGGTGAGCATTCCCGAGCCTTTGGACGACCCCTGGACCGAGACCGGTCCCGGGGACCGTCTGCCTGTCTCCCGCCAGCGTCGTGGGGACCGCAAGGGGCGTGAGGACCGCCACGACCGCGGCTCGGACGAGGCATGGGAAGGCGGTTCCCCCGGGTTCGAGCGGGTGCCGCCGCAGGATCTCGACGCCGAGCAGTCGGTCCTCGGCGGCATGCTGCTGTCCAAGGACGCCATCGCGGACGTCGTGGAGATCATCAAGGGGCACGACTTCTACCGCCCCGCCCACGAGACCGTCTACACGGCGATCCTCGACCTCTACGCCAAGGGCGAGCCGGCCGACCCGATCACCGTCGCCGCCGAGCTGGTCAAGCGCGGGGAGATCACCAAGGTCGGCGGAGCGCCGTATCTGCACACCCTGGTGCAGTCCGTCCCCACCGCGGCCAACGCCTCGTACTACGCGGAGATCGTCCACGAGCGGGCGGTGCTCCGGCGGCTGGTCGAGGCGGGCACGAAGATCACGCAGATGGGATACGCGGCCGACGGGGACGTCGACGAGATCGTCAACTCCGCGCAGGCCGAGATCTACGCGGTCACCGAGCAGCGCACCAGCGAGGACTATCTCCCGCTCGGCGACATCATGGAGGGAGCGCTCGACGAGATCGAGGCCATCGGTTCGCGCAGCGGCGAGATGACCGGTGTGCCGACGGGTTTCACGGACCTCGACGCCCTGACCAACGGCATGCACCCCGGCCAGATGATCGTCATCGCGGCCCGTCCCGCCATGGGCAAGTCCACGCTGGCGCTGGACTTCGCGCGTGCCGCGTCGATCAAGAACAACCTGCCCAGCGTCATCTTCTCCCTCGAAATGGGCCGCAACGAGATCGCGATGCGTCTGCTGTCGGCCGAGGCGCGGGTGGCCCTGCACCACATGCGGTCCGGCACGATGACGGACGAGGACTGGACGCGGCTCGCGCGCCGGATGCCCGAGGTCTCCGCCGCCCCGCTCTACATCGACGACTCCCCCAACCTGTCGATGATGGAGATCCGTGCGAAGTGCCGCCGGCTCAAGCAGCGCAACGACATCAAGCTCGTGATCATCGACTATCTGCAGCTGATGCAGGCCGGTGGCTCGAAGCGGTCCGAGAGCCGTCAGCAGGAGGTCTCGGACATGTCCCGAAACCTGAAGCTGCTGGCCAAGGAGCTGGAGGTGCCGGTGATCGCGCTCTCGCAGCTGAACCGTGGCCCCGAGCAGCGCACGGACAAGAAGCCGATGGTGTCCGACCTGCGTGAGTCCGGCTCCATCGAGCAGGACGCCGACATGGTCATCCTGCTCCACCGCGAGGACGCGTACGAGAAGGAGTCACCGCGTGCGGGCGAGGCCGACATCATCGTCGGCAAGCACCGTAACGGTCCGACGGCCACCATCACCGTGGCCTTCCAGGGGCACTACTCCCGCTTCGTGGACATGGCACAGACCTGACGGACGCGCCTGCCGCCCGGGCCCGCGCCGGACGCGCCCGGAGCGTCAGCCGTGCGTCAGGGTGCGGGCGAGGAGGGGGAGCAGCCGGTCCCAGTGGCGGCGCAGTCCGGCCGGATCGAAGGCGTCGGTGTCGGACATGGTGAAGCCGTGGACGGTGTCCGGGTAGATCTCGGAGGTGTAGTCGATCCGCGCGGCGTCCAGGGACCGGTTGAGCTCGCCGAGCGCCTCGGGCGTGATGTCCGTGGCGGCGTGGCCGAAGTGGACCTCGGCGGTGAGGCGGCGCAGGCTGTCGGGCCCGTCGGCGGCGACGGGGGCGTGGAACGCGGCGACGGCTGCGACCTGTCCGGGGCGGGCCGCGGCGGTGCGGGTCGCCAGGAGGCCGCCGATGCAGTAGCCGGTCACCGCGACCGGTCCGGCCGCCACTTCGGGCTGATCCGCGAGGAAGCCGAGGTAGGCGTCGGCGTCGCGCAGGACGCGTTCGGTGGTGTGCGCCTCGATGAGGGGCATCAGCCGGCCGATGAGCGCGGGCCGGTCCTCCTCCCCGATGTGCTCGGGAAGGTCGACGACCGGCGTCGGCCCGTTCCGGTAGAAGAAGTTGGGGACGAGCACGTAGTACCCGTGCCCGGCCAGTTCGCGGGCCATCTCCCGCACGACGGGCCGGATGCCGAAGGCGTCCGCGTACATCAGGACCGCCGGATGCCGATCGCCCTGGTCGGGACGGGCGACGAAGGCGTCGGACAGGCCGTCCGCGGTGGGGATCTGCACGGTTTTGGTGGGAATGGCGGATCTTCCTTCCTGGGAGTTCGCAGGGCCGACGTCTGTGCCGCGAACGTTTGTCGGGTTAACGTTAGTGACACCAACGGTTTCGGCGCGAGCGAACGTACAGCTTCGGTCGGCCCTGCGCAAGGAGTGAGCGGACGTCATGGGCGGAGTCGAGAACGTGGGTGTTCCGGAGGACGGCACCGCCCGGACGCCCGAGAGGCTGCGTCGGCGGCCGAGTCGACTGCTGTCGCAGCTGACCGTGCGGTCGGACCGGCTGATCAGCGACGGGCTGGTTCGGGTCGACGCGCGCAAGTGGCACTACGCGGTGCTCGCCTCGCTGGAGGAGTACGGGCCCGGCAGCCAGGCCGAGTTGAGCAAGCGCTCCGGTATCCACCGGAGCGACATGGTCGGCGTGCTCAACGAGCTGGCCGAGCGCGGCCTCGTCGAGCGGGTGCCCGATCCCGAGGACCGCCGCCGCAACGTCATCACGGTCTCCGCCCTCGGCCGCCGACGCCTGAGCCTGCTGGACGAGGCCCTGGACGGTCTGGAGGGCGAACTGCTCGCGCCGCTGAGCCCGTCCGAACGCGACCAGCTCGTCCGGCTGCTCACCCGCCTGCTGGACCACCACACCGGGGCCTTCTGACCTCGCGTCGAGGAGTGCTCGTACTGGCGGCCATGACGACAAGGACTCCGCCCGAGCCGGGACGCCGCGCGGTGCACGTGTCCGGGCGGCGGCTTTCCCTTCTCGACTTCGGTGGCCCGGGCCGTCCGCGGCCGGCACTGCACGGGCACTTCGCGGACGGGCGTACGTTCACGCGTCTCGCCGGTGAACCGGGCGATGCGGTGCGGGTCGTCGCCCTCGACCAGCGGAGATCACTGGGGCGACTGGCCGGCCGGCGCCTGCCCGGCCCTGCTGGCGCGCGGCAGCCGCAGTACGGTCCTGAGCGCCGAGCACGCGAGGAGCATGGCGGCACGGCGTCCGCGTACCCGGCGCGTGGAGCTTCCGGCCGGGCACTCCGTCCATGAGACCGTTCCGGTGGAATTCGCCGGAGCCGGCAGAGGGTTTCTCGGGTCTCTGTGAACGCGCCGGGAGCCCACCGGTGCCGCTCCGCCCGGTGCCCGGAGCGCGGAAGCTCTCGACTCCGGGGAAAAGGGTTCGTCAAGGGGCGGGCCGTCAGGTAGGGGTTGGACCATGACTTCCATCGACGAAGAGCTGCTTCCCACCACCCGGCGTGCCCTGGTGCACCGTATCGCCGTCGCACAGCGGGACGGCCGTGCGCCGTCCGTCGTGGCCGCGGTGCGGCGCCAGGGGCGTACGGCCTGGAGCGGGGCGCGTACGTGTGTCGAGGGGCATGCTCCCGACGCCGATACGCAGTACCGGATCGGGTCGATCACCAAGACGTTCACGGCCGTTCTGGTGCTGCGGCTGCGGGACGAGGGCCTGATCGACCTGGACGACCCCCTGGAGAAGCACCTTCCCGGCACGGGCGCGGGCGGGGCGACCGTCTATCAGCTGCTCGGCCACACCGCGGGGCTGGGCGCCGAGACTCCCGCGCCCTGGTGGGAGCGGACGCCCGGCAGTCTGCGGCCCGGGCTCGCCGATGTGCTGGGGGACCGGCCGCAGATGCATCCGGCCGGCCACCGCCATCACTACTCCAACCCCGGTTACACCCTGCTCGGTTCGCTGGTCGAAGCGGTACGCGGGGTCTCCTGGGAGGAGGCGCTGCGTCGCGAGATCCTGGAGCCGCTGGGTATGCGCCGGACGACGGCCGGGCCGGTGGCGCCGCACGCGGGCGGCTGGGCCGTCCACCCCTGGGCCGACGTCATGCTGAGCGAGCCCTCCGAGGACCTCGGGATCATGGCGCCCGCAGGGCAGCTCTGGTCCACCACGGCGGACCTGCTGCGGTTCGCCGCCTTCCTGACCGAGGGCGACGACCGGGTCCTGTCGGCCTCCTCCGTGCGGGAGATGCGGACGCCGGCCGCGCCGGTCGAGACGGGCGGCAGCGGGTACGGTCTCGGGCTCCAGATCGTCGGGGGCGAAAGGCGCGTGCTCTTCGGGCATTCGGGATCGCTTCCCGGGTTCGTCGCCGGCCTCTGGGTCTGCGCGGAGGAGGATGTGGCGGCGGTGGTCCTCGCGAACGCCACCTCCGGGCTGCCCGCGGCGACGGTCGCCGCCGAACTGCTGGGGATCGTCGTCGAGGCCGAGCCGCGGATCCCGGACCCGTGGCGTCCGCTGCCCGAGGTGGACGACGAACTGCTCGCGCTGACCGGGATCTGGCACTGGGGCACCAGCACGTTCACGCTGACGCTCACGGGGGACCGGGGGCTGCAGCTCACGCCGCTGGGCGGCAAGGGGCGGGGTGCGGCCTTCACCTATCGGTCGGACGGCACCTGGACGGGCCAGAACGACTACTACGCGGGGGAGACGCTGCGCGTCGTCCGCCGGGCCGACGGCTCGGTCGACCACCTCGACCTCGGCTCGTTCGTCTTCACCCGGGAGCCCTACGAGTCCGGGGCGGCCGTGCCCGGCGGCGTGGACGCGGAGGGCTGGCGCGGGCTGGGCGGCTGAGCTACCGGCCGGGGAGCGGCCGAGCGGCTTCGGCCGGTGGTGCGTCCCCTGGGAGCGGGTGGGTGTTTCACGTGAAACACCCACCGGCCCACCCTCGTCAGAGCGCCAGCTTGAAGCCCACATGGCTGGCCGTGAAGCCGAGCCGCTCGTAGAAGCGGTGTGCGTCCTCGCGGGTGACATCCGAGGTCAGCTGCACCAACTGGCAGTTCTGGCGGCGGGATTCGTCCACCGCCCACTGGATGAGCTGGGTGCCGAGGCCGCTGCCGCGCTCGTCGCCATGGATACGGACGCCCTCGATGATCGAGCGGGTCGCGCCCCGCCGGGACAGCCCCGGGACGATGGTCAGCTGCAGGGTGCCGACGACCCGNNCGGGTCGTCGGCCAGCCGCTGCAGTGCTTCCCGGTACGGGGCGAGGTCGTCCGGGGACTCGCGCTGTGCGCCCAGAGGGTCGTCGGCGAGCATCGCGACCACCGCGGCCAGGTCGTCCGGGGCGACGGGGCGTATTTCGAGATCACTCATGATCGGCATCCTAGGCGGGCGGTCCCGGGCGGCGGCACGTCGATCGGGGGCCGGTCGGAGTCGATCGGCACCGGTCAGACCGGAACCTTCAGCTCCTCGACCGCCCTGACCAGAGGGGCGAGCTCCGGGTTCTCCGCCGCTTCGTCCAGGGCCGTCCGCAAGGCGCCGTCGTTCGTCGGCCGGGCGGCCTCCAGCAGCGTGAGCCCGGCCTCGGTGACGTCGGTGTAGATGCCTCGGCGGTCGGTGTCGCACAGATAGCGGGTCAGCAGCCCACGGTCCTCGAGCCGGGTGACGAGCCGGGTGGTGGCGCTCTGGCTGAGGACGACGGCGTCGGCGACCTGCTTCATCTGCAGATGCCCGCCGGGGCCGCTGTGCTGCCGGCTCAACACGTCGAGCAGCGAGTACTCGCGTGCGCTCAGCCCGTGGCCGGCCTGGAGAGCCCGCTCGATCCGGGCCTCGATCTTCCCGTGGAGCAGCGAGAGCGCGCACCAGCTCTGGGCGATGGCGGTCAGGGCGGGGTCGGTCGCTGTCATGTCTCTCTCCTCCGGGCGGGAGCTGCGTGATTCCAGGATAGAGGACGTCTGCAATAGCCCGCGCTTGCAATTAATCGGCGTCTGCAATTATTGTGGACGCTCGTAAGGCGCAGACGCAATTTTCAGAGAAGGTGAACCCATGCCGCTCGCGCTCCTCGCTCTCGCCATCGGGGCGTTCGGGATCGGAACGACCGAGTTCGTGATCATGGGGTTGCTCCCCGAGGTCGCCGGTGACTTCCAGGTCTCGATCCCGACCGCAGGCTTCCTGGTGACCGGCTACGCGCTCGGTGTGGTCCTCGGCGCCCCGCTGATGACGCTGCTCGGCACCCGCGTCACCCGTAAACGCATGCTGATGCTCCTCATGGGGCTGTTCATCGTGGGCAACGTGGTGTCCGCACTCGCCCCCGTCTTCGGCGTCATGCTCGCCGGACGGGTGATCGCCTCCCTCGCCCACGGTGCGTTCTTCGGCATCGGCTCGGTGGTCGCGGCCGATCTGGTCGCCCCGCAGAAGAAGGCCGGGGCCATCGCGATGATGTTCACCGGGCTCACCGTCGCCAACGTCGTCGGAGTTCCGCTCGGCACCTATCTCGGACAGACCGCGGGCTGGCGGACCACGTTCCTCGTCGTCGCCGTTCTCGGCGTCGTGGGCCTGCTCGGCGTCGCCAAGCTCGTCCCGGACCAGCCCAAGCCGGAAGGCGTGCGCATCCGCCATGAGCTGGCCGCGTTCCGCAACGTCCAGGTCCTGCTGGCGATGGCCATGACCGTCCTGGGCTTCGGCGGAGTCTTCGCCGCGATCACCTACATCACCCCGATGATGACCGAGGTCGCCGGCTACTCCGCCTCGTCCGTCACCTGGCTGCTGGTCCTCTTCGGCCTCGGCATGGTGGGCGGCAACCTGATCGGCGGCAAGCTCGCCGACCGCCACCTGATGCCCCTGCTGTACGTCTCGCTCGGCGCGCTCGCCGTGGTCCTCGGCCTGTTCACCGTGACCGCCCACGACAAGTTCGCCGCGGCCGTCAGCATCGTCCTGATCGGCGCCCTGGGCTTCGCGACCGTGCCGCCGCTGCAGAAGCGGGTCCTCGATCAGGCGTCGGGTGCGCCGACGCTGGCCTCCGCCGTCAACATCGGGGCCTTCAACCTCGGCAACGCCCTCTCCGCCTGGCTCGGCGGCCTCGTGATCGCGGCCGGTCTGGGCTACACCGCCCCCAACTGGGTCGGCGCCGTGCTTGCCGCGTCCGCGCTGGTCCTGGCCGTGCTCTCCAGCCTGCTGGAGCGCCGGGACACCGGCAGGGGCCGCATCGTCGCCGGGAGCGGCCCCGAACCGGCCGCCGCGGCGGCGTCCCGGCACTGACCCCAGGACACCGCGAAACAGCGCACGGCGAAACAGCACCGAGAAACAACAGCACCGAAGGCACCCGCGCCACCACCACGCATCAGCCGCACCACCCCACGAGGGCGGTGCGGCTGTTCCGCGTCAGCCCGTCGCGACGGTGAGCGGGGAGAACCGGCGGGCGGCGTCGCCCGGCAGCTCCGCGAGGCCGTACGTCATCACGGTGGTCCAGGAGAGAGGCTCCAGACCGTGCTCCGTCAGCCAGCCGAGCAGTTCCTTGTGCCGACCGTCGATGTCGGCCCGCAGCGGCCGGTCCGTCGTCCCGGCCAGGGCCGAGACCAGAGCCTGCGCGGTGGCCGTGTCCCGTGCCACCAGTGGCCCGACCACCGCGGCGTGCCCGCTCGGCCAGAGTGCCGCGTAGCCGACCAGCTCACCGTGTTCCTCGGCGACCTGGAGCCGGTCGGAGAAGGCGGGCAGCCGGGCGAGGAGATGCGTCCGGTCGGCGCCGAACACGGGGAGGTCGAGCCGGACCATCGCCTGCAGATCGTCCGCAGCGGCCGGGCGGGTGGTCACGGACGGGCGGGAGGGAGCGGCCGAGGGGGAGCCGCCGGGCCGGGGAGCCTTGAAACGGCCACCGACGCGTTCGGCCCGGCCCACGAGGGAGAAGCCGAGGCCTTCGTAGAGCGGGCGTCCCTGCTCGGTGGCGTACAGCGCGAGCGGGCTGTCCCCCACCGCCTCCATCACGTGTCGCATGAGCCGCCGGGCGAGCCCCTGACGTCCGTAGCGCCCGGCGACGAGCAGCATGCCCACCGCGGTGAGGTCGGATCCGTACGGCGTGGTCAGGCAGGTCGCGGCCAGGCCCTTGCCGTCCGGGGCGTCGATCCCGTATCCGATGCCGGCCGAGAGGAGCAGCCCCCACCGGTGTTCGTCGCGCGGCCAGCCGCGGTCCTCGCAGAGATCGGCGCAGGGGACCAGATCTCCCCGGTTCAGGCGCCGGATCGGCAGGTCGACGAGGGAGCGGGGTGATGGGCTGTGCATGGGGTCAGGCTGTCTGACGGGGAGATGGCGCGTCCACCGATTTCGCGGAACTGGCCGAGATCCGCAGCCGCCTGCCGCGCCGGGTGAGCCCCCAGGGCTTCAGTACCGAGATCGCGGTGATGAAGAGATAGGTGGCCGTGGCCACCGACGGCGCGATCACGAGGTTGATGTCGACCACCTCGTCGGCGACCGCCGCGTCGATACCGGGGCGCAGGGAGAAGATCGACAGCCCGGTGGTGATCAGGGTCAGCCAGAATTTGATCCACACCCAGCGGTGCCGGGCCAGGCCCCACGGCGTGCCCAGCGCCAGCACCAGACCGCTCACCAGGGAGAGCAACGCCACCGGGACCACCAGCCAGTCACCGAAGACCTTCATGGCCCGGGTGGCGGCACTCGCGGTGGCCGGGTCTCCGGTGAGGAAGGCGGTGAGGCCGAGCGTCAGCAGACCGACGGTCAGACCGAGCCAGCTGACGGAGACGGCGACATGGGCGACGAGGACCCCTCGGCGTACGGGGCGCTTGAGTGGTTTCACGTGAAACACGATGCCGAGCCGCGCGCCCCGGGTCGTCCGGCACCGGGAGTATCCACGCGTACCGGCCGGGGAGTACGCGCCCCGGCCGGTACGCGGGCGCTTGCCTGGAGTGGCGGAGGTCAGCCCAGGTCGGGGGCGTGCATCGCCCGTACGCCTTCGATGTTGCCGTCCAGGTAGTGCCGCAGGGACAGCGGTACGAGGTGCACGGCCGCGATCCCGACCCGGCTGAACGGCACCCGGACGATCTCGTACTCCCCGGTGGGCTCGTCGATCTCCGGTCCGTGCCGCAGCGAGAGGTCCATCGACGCCAGTCGGCAGACGAAGAAGTGCTGGACCTTCACTCCCGTCACGCCGCCGTCCGCGATGTGCTCCACGGTGTCGACGAAGCACGGCACCACGTCGACGATCTTGGCGCCGAGCTCCTCGTCGACCTCGCGGTGCAGCGCTTCGACGACGGTGGCGTCCTCCGGCTCGACCCCGCCGCCGGGCGTGAGCCAGTACGGATCGACTCCCGGCTTCGTGCGCTTGATCAGGATGAGATCGTCGCCGTCGAGCAGGACGGCGCGTGCGGTGCGCTTGACCACAGGACGTTCGGTCATGGCAAGAGCGTGGCCCGTCGAGGGCCGTCTGAAACTCCCCGGCCCACGACAGGCCCTACCGGACTGCCGTGTCCAGCGCCTGTTCGACGTCGGCGAGCAGGTCCTCGGGGTCCTCCGCGCCGACCGAGAAGCGGATGAAGCCCTCCGCCACGGTGTCGCCGCCCCAGCGGCCCCGGCGCTCCGCGGTGGACCGGACGCCGCCGAAGCTCGTCGCGTCGTCGACCAGGCGCAGCGCGGAGAGGAAGCGCTCCGCGGTCTCCCGGTCGGCCAGCTCGAAGGAGACCACGGAGCCGAAGCGCCGCATCTGGCGTGCGGCGACGGCGTACGACGGGTCGGTGGGCAGGCCCGGATACCGCAGGCCGGTGACCTCCGCACGCTTGGCCAGCGCCTCGGCGAGGGTGAGCGCGGTGGTGCACTGCCGGTCGATGCGGAGCTGGAGGGTGGCCAGCGAGCGGTGCGCGAGCCAGGCCTCCATCGGCCCGGGGATCGCCCCGACGACCTTGCGCCAGCGCCGTACGTCCGCCGTCAGCCGGGGGTCGCGGCAGGTCACATGGCCGAGCAGGATGTCGCCGTGCCCGGTCATGCCCTTGGTGTCGCTGGCGACCGAGAAATCGGCGCCCAGCGCCAGCGGGCGCTGGCCGATCGGGGTGGCCAGGGTGTTGTCGACGGCGACCAGGGCGCCCGCCGCGTGCGCGGCCTCCACCAGCCGCGGGATGTCGCAGACGTCCAGGCCCGGGTTGGACGGGCTCTCGATCCACAGCAGTTTCGCGCCGGTCAGCAGGGCCAGCTGGGCGTCGCCGCCGGTCGGCGCGGTCCGGACCTCGACTCCGTACGCCGCCAGTTGCTCCCGTACGAGCGGCAGCGCCTGGTAGCCGTCGTCGGGCAGGACGACGGCGTCGCCCGAGCGGACCTGGGAGAGCAGCACCGCGGTGATCGCCGCCATGCCCGAGGCGAACACCGTCGTGCTCACCTCCTCACCGGGAGCCTCCAGCTCGCCGATGGCCCGCTCCAGGTGGGTCCAGGTCGGGTTGGTCTCCCGGCCGTAGGTGTAGGGGCCCACCGGGTCGCCGGAGAGATGGAAGTGCGCGGCGAAGACCGGGCCGGGCAGGGTCGGTTCGAACTGCTCCGGTTCGGGAAGCCCGGCGCGTACCGCACGCGTTCCGTCGCCCATGGTGCTCATGCTGCTCCTTCACTGCATTCCCGGCTGGTGAAACCGCTGGTGGATCGGGTGGACCCGGTGGTGGACCGGTGTCCTTCCGCACTCTCTCAGAGGCCCCGGAGCGGACCTTCGCCAGATCCTGGTACCGGTATCAGTCCTCGTCGGGCAGGACGACATTGAGCGCCCAGGACACGACCGAGATGATCAGCCCGCCGAGCACCGCCGTCCAGAACCCCTCGACGTGGAAGCTGAGGTCGAACACGCCGGCCAGCCAGGAGGTCAGCAGCAGCATCAGGGCGTTGACCACCAGCGTGATCAACCCCAGCGTCAGGATGAACAAGGGGAACGTCAGCAGCTGGACCACCGGCTTCACCAGGAAGTTCACCAGGCCGAAGATCAGCGCGACGAGGATCAGGGTGAGGACCTTGCGGCCGGTGCTGCCGCCCTCCAGCGTGATGTTGCCGATCAGCCAGATGGCAACGGCCAGCGCACCCGCGTTGGCGATCGTCTTGACTACGAAATTCTTCATGTGTCTGATCGTGGCAGACATGATCGGTGGTGGACACCGGCAGTACGGATACAGCCGACAGCGTGGGCACAAGGGGCGGGACGGGCCATGAAGGCATTCAGACTGGACGAGCTGGAGGCGGAGCGTGCCGCCAACGACGGCGCCTATCTGCAGTTCGTGCGGGAGCGCAATATGTCCGTCGGCCTGTACGCCCTGGACGCGGGCGAACTCGATCCGCAGCAGCCCCACCAGCAGGACGAGGTGTACTTCGTCGTCAGCGGGCGGGCGGCGATCACGGTGGGGATGGAGACGACGCAGGTCGGCAGGGGCAGCGTGGTGTATGTGCCCGCGGGGGTGGCACACAAGTTCCACCACATCACCGAGGACCTGAGGGTCATGGTCGTCTTCTCGCCGCCGGAGGGCTGAGGCCACCGGCCCGGATGTCCGGGCACCGGAGGTTCTTTTCTCGGGGATCCCTAGGGGCTGGATCAGGGGTCTTCAAGGGCTGCCGACCGCCCACCGGGCGACCTCACGCCCTTAGCATCGAGGCAAGGACTTCACAGAGACGAGGTAGAGGCGATGGCCGTGCGGGAGATATTCGCGGGAATGCCCTGGTGGGTGAAGTGGATCGCGGTGCCCGTCATTGCGATCTTCGTGTTCGGCGGTCTGATCGCCAGCGTGGTCGGCTTCGTGATCAGCCTGCTCTTCAAGGTGCTGGTCTTCGTCGTCGTGGTCGGCGGTCTGATCTTCGTCGTCCGCAAGTTCATGTCGTCGTCGTCCTCGCGCGGTGACTGGTAGAACACGGATCCCGGGCCGGCGCGGGGGCCGGCCTGTTCCCGAAGGGCGCGGCGCGGTCAGCGTCCCGGGAGCATTAGCCCAGCAGAGCTAAGTCCCGGAAGAAACCACCCGTCTGCCGCAGGCGGCCGATACAGTGGCAAACCGCTGCCGCCATCCGGAATGTGACCTTCCGTCACCACATCGATCGCCTGATCGGTCCTGGGTACGACAGTCCGGTCGTTGGCCTCCGATCGCCGGCGCCCGGACCGGTCCTCGCCGGTCACGGGTCACCGGATCTCCGGTCCCCTCCGGTCCTCGGGATCGCGGCAGGCCCGTGGGGGCGGCCCCCACGGGAGGGCCGACGGCCCGTCACCATGCCTGGGGGTGACCTTTGACCACGGCATCGAGCACCGCTGTCCCGACGTTGATCGGTTCGGTTCAGCGGGCGTTGAGGCTGTTGGAGGCTGTGGGCGCCCATCGGGACGGGGCTCCCGCCAAGCAACTGGCACGTGAGGCGGGGCTTCCGCTGCCGACCGCCTACCACCTGCTGCGGACCCTCACCCACGAGGGCTATCTCCGCCGTGAGAACGGCGTCTTCCTCTTCGGTGCGGCCGCCGAGAACCTGACCGCCGCCCCCGGCGGCCGGAGCCGCCCGCGCCCCACGTCCGTCGCCGACTCCCTCGGCCACTGGCGCGACGCCATCGGCGCCCCGGTGTACTGCGCCGTCTACTGCGACGGCGAGATCGAGCTCATCGCGGTCGCGGACGCCCCCGACACCCCGGCGGTGGAGGAGTGGGCCTCGTTCCGGGAGACCGCCCACGCGCACGCCATCGGCCAGTGTCTGCTCGCCCAGCTCGACGAGCGGGCCCGCGAGGACCACCTCGACCGGCACCCCGTACGCCCGCTCACCCGTTACTCAGTGCGAGATCGCGCCACACTTCTGGAGCGGCTGCGCACCCTCCGACGAGGTGAACCGGTCATCGAACGCCAGGAGTACGCACTGGGGACCGTGTGCGCCGCGATTCCCGTCACAGCCGGTGCCACCATTGCGGCGATGGCCATTTCCGTACCCCTGGAGCGGGAAGATCGGTTGCTGCCCGCAGTCGAACAGCTACGTGGCGAAGTCGCCAGCCTCTTGCGTTCGTTCGTGTTCTCTATCAGTATCTGAAAAATCACTCCTTGTGATCTGCTATCGCGTGCACCACGATGGCGTCAATAGGGCCATGGGGGATCATTCCTGGCCAGTTTCATCTACTGCGGGGTTGAACGATGCGCGAGTCGGTTCAAGCAGAGGTCATGATGAGCTTCCTCGTCTCCGAGGAGCTCTCGTTCCGTATTCCGGTGGAGCTCCGGTACGAGGTCGGCGATCCGTACGCCATCCGGATGACGTTCCACCTGCCCGGCGATGCCCCTGTGACCTGGGCGTTCGGCCGCGAACTGCTGCTGGACGGGCTCAACAGCCCGAGCGGCGACGGAGATGTGCACATCGGCCCGACCGAGCCCGAGGGCCTCGGCGATGTGCACATCCGGCTCCAGGTCGGCGCGGACCGTGCGCTGTTCCGGGCAGGAACGGCGCCACTGGTGGCGTTTCTCGACCGGACGGACAAGCTCGTGCCGCTCGGTCAGGAGCACACGCAGGGTGACTTCGACGGGAATCTGGAGGACGCGCTCGGCCGCATTCTCGCCGAGGAGCAGAACGCCGGCTGACCGGACGGGTACAGCCGACGGTCCGTCATCCTGTCGCGCGCCGACAGCCCGTCATCATTTCTTGCGTCGACGGCCCCGGCCGCTCCGCGCGGGCGCGGCCGTAGCCGTCTGCGCGCCGCCGGGCCCCGGGCGGTCCGCGGAGACGACCAGCGCGGCGAGCACCGTGGTCACCGGCACCGAGGCGACCAGGCCGATCGACCCGACCAGCGTGCGGACGATCTCCTCGGCGACCAGCTCGCTGTTGGCCACCGTCCCCACACTGCTCTGGGCGATGGAGAAGAGCAGCAGCAGCGGCAACGCCGCGCCCGCGTACGCCAGCACCAGGGTGTTGACCACCGAGGCGATGTGGTCCCTTCCGATCCGGATACCTGCCCGGTACAGACCCTTCCAACCCATCTCCGGGTCGGCCTGGTGCAGTTCCCAGACGGCGGAGGTCTGGGTGACCGTCACATCGTCGAGCACCCCGAGCGAACCGATGATGATGCCGGCCAGCAGCAGGCCGCTCATATCGATGTCCGGGTAGAGGCCGTGGATGAGGCCGGTGTTGTCGTCGGTGTTGCCGCTGAGGCTCGCCCAGCCGATGAACAGGGACCCCAGCAGCCCGATCAGCAGCAGCGAGATCAGTGTGCCGACGACCGCGACAGACGTACGGGCCGTCACCCCGTGGCACAGATAGAGGGCCGCCAGCATGATCGCGCTGGCCCCGATCACCGCCACGACCAGCGGGTTCGAGCCCTGCAGGATCGCCGGCAGGATGAACAGGGTCAGTACGGCGAACGACACGGCCAGCGCCACCAGCGCCATCACCCCGCGCATCCTGCCCACCAGGACCACCGCCAGCGCGAAGATCCCGGCCAGCACCGTCATCGGGATCTTCCGGTCCACGTCGGTCACGGAGTACTGGAGATCGCGTGGTGCGTCGGGGGCGTACGCCACGACCACGCCCTGACCCTCCTTCAGCTGCCGGGGCGCGTCCGGCTGGACCACCTCGACGAACCTGCGGCCCTTGTCGTCGCCGCTGGTCACCTCGATGGTGGCCTTCGCGCACTCCCCCTCCTGCTCGTTGACGGCCTCCCGGCCCGAGGGCGTGGAGGTGTCGCCGGTCGGGGGCACCTGCGCGGCGTTGACGTCCGCGCAGTCGACCTTGACCACCTGGACGACCTTGCCGTCCTGGGTCTGCCGGTCGAATCCGACGCCGGTGCGCTCGTGGTCGGGCACGCCGCCGGGCCAGAACGCGATCAGGCCGACGACGACCGCCGTCGCGAACGGGATCAGCACGGCGGCGATGACCTTGCGCAGGTGTCGGGAGACCGGCGCGGCGGGCCCGTGGCTGTGCGTGTGGCCGTGGCTGTGGCCCTGGGGCGGCGGCTGGGGTGCGGGGTCGCTTTGGGGGGAGGTCACGGGGCGATCATCGCAAGAACGGGAGGGCCCTCTGGTCAGCTCGCCGGAAAGGACGCTAGCGTGGAGGCACCTTTGCACACGCGGGAGCTCGGAGCACCGGGCTGAGAGGGCGCTGATCGCCGTACATCCGTACGGGACTCGCTGCGCCGACCGCCGAACCTGTTACCGGGTAATGCCGGCGTAGGGAGTAGGTCTCATGACCACATCGGACGCACGCACGCCTGCCTCGAAACAGAACGCCGCGCACCAGGGCGACGAGGCCGGGAAGTCCATCGGCTGGCACAAGGGGTACGTCCAGGGCTCGCGCCCGGACCTCCGGGTGCCGGTCCGACAGGTGCACCTCACCAACGGCAAGGACGTGACGCTGTACGACACCTCGGGGCCGTACACCGATCCCGGCATCGACACCGATGTCCGCCGCGGTCTCGCGCCCCTGCGGGAGAACTGGATCATCGCCCGCGGTGACACCGCGGAGTACGCGGGTCGCCCGGTCCGCCCCGAGGACGACGGGCTCAAGCACACCTCGCCGCGCGGCGGGCTGCGCAACCTCGACGCGGTGTTCCCCGGCCGTCCGCGCCAGCCGCGCCGGAGCCGCGACGGACGCCCCGTCACCCAGCTCGCGTACGCCCGCCGGGGGGAGATCACCCCGGAGATGGAGTACGTGGCGATCCGGGAGAACGTCGAGGCCGAGGTCGTCCGTGAGGAGATCGCGGAGGGCCGGGCCGTACTGCCGGCCAACGTCAACCACCCCGAGATCGAGCCGATGATCATCGGCAAGCGTTTCCTGGTGAAGGTCAACGCCAACATCGGAAACTCGGCCGTCACCTCCTCCATCGAGGAGGAGGTGGACAAGATGACCTGGGCCACGAAGTGGGGCGCCGACACGGTCATGGACCTGTCCACCGGCCGCAACATCCACACCACCCGGGAGTGGGTGCTGCGCAACTCCCCCGTGCCGATCGGCACCGTCCCGCTCTACCAGGCCCTGGAGAAGGTCGACGGCCGGGCCGAGGAGCTGACCTGGGAGATCTACAAGGACACCGTCATCGAGCAGGCCGAGCAGGGCGTGGACTACATGACGGTCCACGCCGGCGTGCGCCTGCCGTACGTCCCGCTGACGGCCCGTCGCAAGACCGGCATCGTCTCGCGCGGCGGCTCGATCATGGCGGCCTGGTGTCTGGCGCACCACAAGGAGTCGTTCCTCTATGAGCACTTCGAGGAGCTCTGCGAGATCCTCGCGACGTACGACGTCACCTACTCGCTGGGTGACGGACTGCGCCCCGGGTCGATCGCGGACGCCAACGACGAGGCGCAGTTCGCCGAACTGCGCACGCTGGGCGAGCTGAACACGATCGCCAAGCGGTTCGGCGTGCAGACCATGATCGAGGGTCCCGGGCATGTCCCGATGCACAAGATCAAGGAGAACATCGACCTCCAGCAGGAGATCTGCGAGGAGGCGCCGTTCTACACGCTCGGCCCGCTGACCACGGATGTCGCGCCCGCCTACGATCACATCACCTCGGGCATCGGCGCCGCGATGATCGCCTGGTGGGGCACGGCGATGCTCTGCTACGTCACGCCCAAGGAGCACCTGGGGCTGCCCAACCGGGACGATGTGAAGACCGGCGTGATCACCTACAAGATCGCCGCCCACGCGGCCGACCTCGCCAAGGGGCACCCGGGCGCGCAGGAGTGGGACGACGCGCTGTCCGACGCGCGGTTCGAGTTCCGGTGGGAGGACCAGTTCAACCTGGCCCTCGACCCGGACACGGCACGGGAGTTCCACGACGAGACGCTGCCCGCCGAGCCCGCGAAGACGGCGCACTTCTGCTCGATGTGCGGGCCGAAGTTCTGCTCGATGAAGATCTCCCAGGACATCCGGCGTCAGCACGGTGGTTCCCAGGAGGAGATCGAGGAGGGCATGGCCGAGAAGTCGAAGGAGTTCGCGGCCGCCGGCAACCGGGTCTACCTGCCCATCGCCGACTGATCCGTTCCGGCACCATGGCAGGGACCACCGGGCCCTGTCATGGTGCCGGGGCCCGCCTTCGACCGGTCCGCGCCTTTACGGGTAACTACAGCTGGTTCGCTGGTGTTTGGCATGGTTAACCGCCTTGTTAAGCGACAGTATGGACACAGTCGTGTGGCAGCTGGATGTACGTTTGGCCGCCGGCTCACCTGCGCTTGACCCCTTCCTTATCCGTGGCTTACTTTCCGGCTTGCTTGGCTGAAATTGGTGCGCCCTCGGAACGGGGGCCCGGGGAGGGAAACACAGTGAACTGGTACCTGGACGTACTCAAGAACTACGCAGGCTTCAGCGGACGCGCGCGCCGCAAGGAGTACTGGATGTTCGTGCTCTTCAACTTCATCATCGGTGTCGTGCTGTCGGTCATCGGCACGGCGATAGACACGCAGATCCCGTACTACCTCTACCTCCTCGCGGTCCTCGTCCCGTCGCTGGCGGTCCTGGTGCGCCGGCTGCACGACACCGGCCGCTCGGGCTGGTGGTTCTTCATCGCGTTCGTCCCGCTGGTCGGCTTCATCATCCTGATCGTCTTCCTCGCCTCGGAGGGCAAGCCGGAGACGAACCAGCACGGCGCCAACCCGAAGCTGGCTCCGCAGGGCATCTGATCCACCGCTCCGGTCCGTCCGGAGCGTCTCCCCGGGCCGGGCGCGGCACTTGCCGCCCCGGCCCGCGGTGCGTCCGGAGCCGGAGGCGGGGCCGGACCCCGGAGCAGGATGCGGCAGCAGAGGCGGAGCCGGCACCGAACCGCAGACGGAAGGCGGTCCGGGCCGCGGCCCGTCAGTCCGGGCGGTGTTCGGGGCCGCCGAAGTCCGGGCTGGTGAAGTCGGGGCTGGTGAAGGTCGGCCGGGGGCCGGCCGCCGGTCCGTCGTCCGGGCCCGAGAAGTCCGGCCTGCTGTAGCCCACCTTCGGGATGCGGTGGGGCGAACGGTGCGGGGTCCGCGCGGCGGGGCCCGCGGTGGGGTCGGCCAGGGCGTCCCGGAGGAACGGGAGGATGCCGCGCTCCAGCAGGGCGTGGCGCCAGGCCTCCCGGGCTCGTGCGACCTCCTCCGGAAGCTCCTGTTCCTCGTCCTCGGCGGCCAGGGACGTCGTGCTGTTGCGGAGCGCGGTGACGAGCAGTCCGACCGCCGCGACCAGGATCGCGGCGGCGGCGACCGCCGCGAAGAACCACCCGGCGGCGACCATGGAGTCGCCGAAGGCCACCGAGGGGCTGACCGCCTTGAGCAGATAGCCGACGAGCAGGAAGATGACGGCCGCGGTACCGGCCAGCAGCGGGGTCAGGACCGTGACGACCGCGCCTATGCCGGCCCCCGCCCCGGCCGCCGTGCTCTGCGGCCCGTCCACGGCCGGGAGCCCGTCGGCCGCTTCGGCGGCGGTCGAGGCCCGGCGCAGTTCGTCGCGGGCCTCGACGTAGTGCTCGTACTCGGTGGCCGCGGCGGCGGTGATCAGCGCCGTGGCGCTGAGCGCCATGGTGCGCAGCTGTTCGGTGTTGAGCCGGTCACCGACGCCCTCCAGGTCCGGGCGTTCATGAGCGTGGCGCAGTGCGTCGCCCAGGATCCGCTCGTACTCGGGTCCGTCCTCGGCCAGCAGGTGCGGAGCGCTTGTCATCTGCATCCCCCGATGCTCCGTCGGTGCCCGGCTGCCCGCGTGGACCGGGCGATCGGGCGGAAACGGAGGAGAGCCTGCCACTGATACGCCGATGGTAGAGCGCTCACGGCACGGGGTGACAGTGTGTTTCCAGAATTGGGCCCGGTGACGGGTCCGGTGATCGGCGAGGTCGGCGCGGGCGGAACCTGAAGCGCCTTCCCCGTCGATGGTCAGGCATGCAGGGGGAGTTGAACCACCAGCAGCTTTCCGGCCATGGTCACTCCGCCGTCCATGGCGATGGCGAGGCCGTCCGCGTACACGTGCGGGCCGTTGATCACGGGGCCCGACGCGTCCTCGCCGTCCTCCGTGCCGACCTCGCCCAGGAGATACGGAATAGGGCTGTGACCATGGACGACGCGCTGTCCGCCGTACGTCGCCATCAGCTCGCGCACCGCGTCGGCGCCGCCCTCGTCCCGGAAGGCGAACCGCTTGGTCAGCTTGCGGAAGAGGTCCCAGCACTCGTCCGCGTCGTTACGCGTGAGAATGGCCGTGATCGTGTCGTTGACGTCCTCGATGGTGGATCCGTAGTCGAGGTAGGCCGTCGTGTCGGAGTGCATCAGCAGATGCCCGTCCTCCTCGACGACCGCGTCGAGCCGGGACATCCACTGGAGGTGGACGTCCTGGAGGCGCTCCATGTCGGTCTTCTGGCCGCCGTTGAGCAGCCAGGCGGCCTGGAAGGTGGCGGTGCCGGCCCCGGAGTTGACGGGGGTGTCGGCGAACCGCTTGGCGCCGAGCAGCAGCAGCTCGTGGTTGCCCATCAGGGCCTTGCAGTAGCCGCCGGCCGCCGCCGCCTCGGCAGAGAGCCGCATGACGAGGTCGATGACCCCGATGCCGTCCGGACCGCGGTCGGTGAAGTCGCCGAGGAACCACAGCCGGGCGTTGCCCGCGGCCCAGTTCCCGTCGGCGTCGATGAGGCCCTGCTCGCCGAGGGCGGCCAGCAGTTCGTCCAGATAGCCGTGGACGTCTCCGACGACGAAGAGCGGGCCGAGGCCGTCCTCGGGCGCCGGGGCCGGCTCGGCGACGGTCTGCACCTGGACCGTGTCGCCGCGCCGGATGACCGGGAGGTCCCGCTCGGTCGGTGTGTAGCCCTCCGGCTGCTCGTCGCCCACGACAGCGTTGCCGGGGTGCGGCGGCCGGGCCGGCGCGGGCGCCCGCGGCGGTACGGAGGCGGCCGGCGGTACGGGAGCGCCCGGCGCCGGCGGGTTCGGGTCCGGCGCACGGGGCGGCACCGAGGAAGGAGGTGCCACCTGTGCCTGTGGTGGCACGGGTGTCTGCGCATACGGCGGAACCCGGAAGTCACGCAACGTCGCCGTCCGCACCACGGGTTCCTGACCGGCCCCCTGAGTCATCGACCCCTCCACCACCGTCGCGCCGCCGTACACCTGACGGGCCCTGCCTGGTAGAGGTGGTCCGCGGTGTCGTGCGCCCATCATAGGAATGCGGATCGATCTGTGTGACGCACCAGGGGTGGTGAATCCGGGCGCACGCACGGTTCACCGGCCGATTGGTCCGAAAAGAGCCGATCAATCCCCGCTGGGGGAGCGCGGCGGGCTGACCGTGGTGCGCGGTGGACGGCGTTGCGAGGAGGTCCGGACGATGAGCTCCGTCGGTATGACCTGCTCCACCGGCCCGTCGTGCTCGACCCCTTCGATGGCGTCGATGAGGAGCTGGACGACGGCCGTGCCGATGCGGCGCGGCTTCAGCGAGAGCGTCGTGATGGGCGGCTCGGTGGCCGCGTACACGGTGGACTCGCTGCAGCAGACCAGCAGCAGGTCCTCGGGGACCCGCAGTCCGTAGCGGCGGGCCGCCGCGAGGAGATCGGTGCCGTTGGGGTCGAAGAGCCCGTAGACCGCGTCGGGGCGGTCCGGGCGGGCGAGCAGCCGGTCGGCGGCGACCGCCCCCGCGCAGGGGTCGTGGGCCGGGTAGGACTCGTAGACGGGATCCTGGCCGACCCGCTCGCACCAGTGGAGGTAGGCGGTGGTGGACAGCCGGGTGTACGTGTCGGTGGTGTTGCCGGTCAGCAGGCCGATACGGCGGGCTCCGGCGGCGGCGAGATGGTCGAGGAGGTCGAGTACCGCGGCCCGGTGATCGTTGTCGACCCAGGCGGTGACGGGGAGCGTCCCGGCCGGGCGGCCGTCCGAGACGACCGGCAGGCCCTGGCGGACGAGTTCGGTGACGACCGGGTCCTGGTCGGAGGGGTCGATGACGACGGTCCCGTCGAGTGCGACGTTCGACCAGACGTCGTGCCGGGAGGTGGCGGGCAGGATGACGAGGGCGTAGCCGCGGGCGAGCGCCGCGGAGGTCGCGGCTCTCGCCATCTCCGCGAAGTACGCGAATTCGGTGAAGGTGAAAGGTTCATTCCCGTACGTGGTCACGGTCAGGCCGATCAGCCCCGACTTGCCCGTACGGAGGGTTCGGGCCGCGGCGGACGGGCGGTAGCCCAGGCGCTCGGCGACCTCGCGGACATGGCGGCGGGTGGCGTCCGGGAGCCTGCCCTTGCCGTTGAGCGCGTCGGAGACGGTCGTGATCGAGACTCCGGCCGCGGCGGCCACATCACGGATCCCCGCCCGTCCCGGCCGGCCGCTGCGCCGGGGTGTCTCCGTCCGGCTCACCTGGTGCTTCCCTGCTGCTGTCATGGCGAGCCGATAGTAGGGCTCCGAGGGGTGGTCGGTCCGGTCGCATATGCGCACGTTGACAGGCACGTTTCTGCAAGGTCACTGTCTATCAGATTCCTTTGAATACAAGGGAGTTGGGTGTTCATGCATGCGTGTTTCAGGTGCTGGCGGGTGGCAGCCTGCCGAATGTGCGATGTCTCGAAGAGGTCTCAACTCACCACTTCGGGGGACGCGCGCCACGGCGTGAGCCACCGGCGCGCGCCGGACCGTGCTGCGCTCCCCCGGGCGGAGGCCTCGGGCCGCCCCGCGCGAGGTCCCATTCCCGGGCACTGCGGTCGATTTCCCGCTCGGGCCATTCGCAGCGGGGCCCAATCCTCATAAGGTGTGCAGTATTGCTGTGAACGGACGGTCGAGGAGGACCTGCGGTGAGCGAGACGAGCCCCAAGCTGCGCGCCGAGCTGGACGGCGTTCCCGCCTATGTGCCGGGGAAGCCGGCGGCGGCCGGTGGACCGGTCGCGTACAAGCTGTCCTCCAACGAGAATCCCTATCCGCCGCTGCCGGGTGTCCTGGAGTCGGCGCTCGCCGCCGCGGGGAACTTCAACCGCTACCCGGACATGGCGTGCACCGGCCTGATGAACGAGCTGGCCGACCGTTTCGGTGTGCCTCTCTCGCACATCGCCACCGGAACGGGCTCGGTGGGCGTGGCCCAGCAGCTGCTCCAGGCCACCTCCGGCCCCGGCGACGAGGTCATCTACGCCTGGCGGTCCTTCGAGGCGTACCCGATCATCACCCAGGTCAGCGGCGCGACCTCGGTCAAGGTCCCGCTGACCGACGGCGATGTGCACGACCTCGACGCGATGGCGGACGCGATCACCGACCGGACCCGGCTGATCTTCGTCTGCAACCCCAACAACCCCACCGGCACGGTGGTGCGCCGAGCGGAGCTGGAACGGTTCCTCGACCGGGTGCCGAGCGATGTGCTGGTGGTGCTCGACGAGGCGTACAAGGAGTTCATCCGCGACGCCGAAGTGCCGGACGGCATCGAGATCTACCGGGACCGGCCCAATGTGGCGGTGCTGCGGACCTTCTCCAAGGCGTACGGTCTGGCCGGGTTGCGGGTCGGCTTCGCGGTGGCCCACGAACCGGTGGCCGCCGCGCTGCGCAAGACCGCCGTCCCCTTCGGCGTGAGCCAGCTCGCCCAGGACGCGGCGGTGGCCTCGCTCCGCGCCGAGGACGAGCTGCTGGGCCGGGTCGGTTCGCTGGTCGCCGAGCGCACCCGGGTCAGCGCGGAGCTGGTGCGCCAGGGCTGGACGGTGCCGGAGTCGCACGCGAACTTCGTCTGGCTGCGGCTCGGTGAGCGGACCCTCGACTTCGCGGCGGCCTGTGAGCGGGCCGGGGTGGTCGTGCGGCCGTTCGCGGGCGAGGGTGTGCGGGTCTCGATCGGCGAGGACGAGGGCAACGACCTGTTCCTGAAGGCGGCGGAGGCGTTCCGCGCGGAGCTGTAGCCGCGCCGGGCGCGCGAGGCGGTTCCTCGCGCGCGGTGGCGCCGTACGACCGGGTGGCCCCGGACCTCGATCGACGAGGTCCGGGGCCTTTCGCGTGGCCGGCGGAGGCCGTGCGCACGGGCTAGGGCCGAAAAGGGGTACCCCCGACGAAGGCTCCGAAAGTGTGTGCGCCATAATTGCTTGTGAATGTGAACGCGTTCACAAGCGTGCCCTGCTTCCTCCCGTAATCGGGGGAATCAAAGGGGCATAGTGCCGGTGTGACCACGGCGATGTAAGGAGACTGACGACGTGGACCTAGCTCTGGCGCCGGAGACCCTGGCGCGATGGCAGTTCGGCATTACCACCGTCTACCACTTCCTCTTCGTCCCCCTGACGATCTCGCTCGCCGCGCTCACCGCCGGCCTGCAGACCGCCTGGGTGCGGACGGAGAACGAGAAGTACCTCAGGGCGACCAAGTTCTGGGGCAAGCTGTTCCTGATCAACATCGCCATGGGCGTCGTCACGGGCATCGTCCAGGAGTTCCAGTTCGGCATGAACTGGTCCGACTACTCGCGCTTCGTCGGCGACATCTTCGGCGCTCCGCTCGCCTTCGAGGCGCTGATCGCCTTCTTCTTCGAGTCCACCTTCATCGGGCTGTGGATCTTCGGCTGGGACAAGCTGCCGAAGAAGATCCACCTCGCCTGCATGTGGATGGTTTCGATCGGCACGATCCTCTCCGCCTACTTCATCCTGGCGGCCAACTCCTGGATGCAGCACCCGGTCGGCTACCGGATCAACGAGGAGCGCGGCCGCGCCGAACTCACCGACTTCTGGCGGGTGCTCACCCAGGACACCGCGGTCACCCAGTTCTTCCACACCATCACGGCGGCGTTCCTGGTCGGCGGGGCCTTCATGGTCGGCATCGCCGCGTTCCACCTGGCGCGCAAGAAGCACATCCCGGTGATGCGGACCTCGCTGCGGCTGGGGCTGATCACCGTGGTGGTCGCCGGACTGCTCACCGCCGTCAGCGGCGACAGCCTCGCCAAGGTCATGTTCCGGCAGCAGCCGATGAAGATGGCCGCCGCCGAGGCGCTGTGGGACGGTCAGGAGCGGGCGCCGTTCTCGATCTTCGCGTACGGGGACGTCAGCAAGGGCCACAACTCCGTGGAGATCTCGCTCCCCGGGATACTGTCCTTCCTCGCCAACAACGACCCGAACTCCTATGTCCCCGGCATCAACGACATCAACAAGCAGTCGCAGGAGAAGTACGGGCCCGGCGACTACCGCCCCAACATCCCGGTCGCGTTCTGGAGCTTCCGCTGGATGATCGGCTTCGGGATGGCCTCCTTCGGCCTCGGCCTGCTGGGGCTCTGGCTGACCCGGAAGAAGTTCCTGCTGCCACCGGCGCTGCGGACCGGTGAGGACGAGGTGCCGCATCTGGTCCTGTTCCGGAACAAGGCGCTCAGCCCGCGGCTCACCAAGCTCTACTGGCTCGTCGCGCTCTGGACGCTGCTCTTCCCGCTGATCGCCAACTCCTGGGGCTGGATCTTCACCGAGATGGGCCGGCAGCCCTGGGTGGTCTACGGGGTGCTCCAGACCCGTGCCGGGGTCTCCCCCGGTGTCTCGCAGGGCGAGGTGCTCACCTCGATGATCGTCTTCACCCTGCTCTACGCGGTGCTCGCCGTGATCGAGGTGAAGCTGCTCGTGAAGTACATCAAGGCCGGGCCGCCGGAACTCACCGAGGACGACCTGAACCCGCCCACGAAGATCGGCGGCCACGACGAAGACGACGCCGACCGGCCGATGGCCTTCTCGTACTGAGCACAGGAGCTGAGAGATGGAACTCCACGACGTCTGGTTCGTGCTCATCGCCGTCCTCTGGACCGGCTACTTCTTCCTGGAGGGATTCGACTTCGGCATCGGGGTCCTCACCAAGCTGCTGGCCCGCGACCGCAAGGAGCGCCGGGTCCTGATCAACACGATCGGGCCCGTCTGGGACGGCAACGAGGTCTGGCTGCTCACCGCGGGCGGCGCGACCTTCGCCGCCTTCCCCGAGTGGTACGCCACCCTCTTCTCCGGCTTCTATCTGCCGCTGCTGATCATCCTGTTCTGCCTGATCGTGCGGGGCGTCGCCTTCGAGTACCGCGCCAAGCGGTCCGAGGAGCGGTGGCAGACGAACTGGGAGACCGCGATCTTCTGGACCTCGCTGATCCCCGCGGTGCTGTGGGGCGTGGCGTTCGGGAACATCGTGCGGGGCGTGAAGATCGACGCCGACATGGAGTACGTCGGCAACTTCTGGGACCTCCTCAACCCGTACGCGATCCTCGGCGGCCTCGTCACGCTCACCCTCTTCACCTTCCACGGGGCGGTGTTCGCCGGTCTCAAGACGGCGGGCGACATCCGGATCCGGGCCCGCGCCCTGGCGCTGAAGCTCGGCCCGGTCACCGCGGTGCTCGCGCTCGGCTTCCTGCTCTGGACCCAGGCCGAGAACGGCGACGGCTGGAGCCTGGGCGCCCTGGTCGTGGCGGTGGTGGCGCTCCTGGCCGCGATCGGGGCGATCGCCAAGGGACGTGAGGGCTGGTCGTTCGCGTTCTCGGGCGTGACGATCGCGGCGGCGGTCGCGATGCTCTTCCTGACGCTCTTCCCGAACGTCATGCCGTCCTCGCTGAACGACGCCTGGAACCTCACGGTCACCAACGCCTCGTCCAGCCCGTACACGCTCAAGATCATGACCTGGTGCGCGGGCATCGCCACGCCCATCGTGCTGCTCTACCAGAGCTGGACCTACTGGGTCTTCCGCAAGCGCATCGGCACCCAGCACATCGCCGACGCGCACTGACTCCGGTGAGCTGCCGCGGGCCTCGCGGCGCGCGGCAGCTCTCGATCCCGCAGAGCTCACCGACCCCGCCGGGGGGATGTTTCACGTGAAACCGATCGATCCGCGTCTGCTCCACCACGCACGGGCCACCCGCCTCTTCCTGGCGGCCGTGGTGGCTCTCGGCCTGGTCGGCGCCCTGTTGGTGATCGCCCAGGCGATGCTCATCGCCGAGATCGTGGTGGGCGGCTTCGAGGGCGGGCTCACGGTCACCGCACTGCGTACCCCTCTCCTGCTGCTCGCCGCCGTCGCGCTCGGGCGGGCCCTGGTCGCCTGGCTCACCGAGCTGGCGGCCCATCGCGCCAGCGCGGCCGTCAAGTCGGAACTGCGCGGCCGGCTCCTGGAGCGGGCGGCGCGACTGGGCCCCGACTGGCTGAGCGGACAGCGCACCGGTTCGCTGGTCGCCCTGGCGACCCGGGGCATCGACGCGCTCGACGACTACTTCGCCCGCTACCTCCCGCAGCTCGGCCTCGCGGTCGTCGTGCCGGTGGCGGTGCTCGCCCGGATCGTCACCGAGGACTGGGTGTCGGCGGCGATCATCGTCGTCACCCTGCCGCTCATCCCGCTGTTCATGATCCTGATCGGCTGGGCCACCCAGTCCCGGATGGACCGGCAGTGGCAGCTGCTGTCCCGGCTCTCCGGGCACTTCCTGGACGTCGTCGCCGGGCTGCCGAACCTGAAGGTCTTCGGGCGGGCCAAGGCCCAGGCCGCGTCGATCCGCACCATTACCTCCGACTACCGCAGGGCCACCCTGCGCACCCTGCGGATCGCCTTCCTCTCCTCCTTCGCCCTGGAGCTGCTGGCGACCCTGTCGGTGGCGCTCGTCGCCGTCACGATCGGCATGCGCCTCGTCCACGGTGAACTCGACCTCTACACCGGTCTGGTGGTCCTGATCCTGGCCCCGGAGGCGTATCTGCCGATCCGCCAGGTCGGGGCGCAGTACCACGCGGCGGCCGAGGGCCTCTCGGCCGCCGAGGAGATCTTCGCGGTCCTGGAGACCGAACCCCGCGCCCCGGGCACCGAGGACGTGCCGGACACGCTGCGCCTGGAGCTGGCGGAGGTGACCGTACGCCACGAGGGCCGCGCCGAACCGTCGTTGGACGCCGCGTCGCTCACCGTGGAACCGGGGGAGACCGTCGCCCTGGTCGGCCCGAGCGGGGTCGGCAAGTCCACCCTGCTGAACGTGGTCCTCGGGTTCGCCGTACCCGACGAGGGGCGCGTCCGGGTCGGGGGCCGGGACCTCGCGGAGCTGGACCTCGAACGCTGGCGGAGCCGGATCGCCTGGGTCCCCCAGCGCCCCTACCTCTTCGCGGACACGATCGCCGAGAACGTCCGCCTCGCCCGGCCCGACGCCGACGACGAGGCGGTCCTCGCGGCGCTGCGGGACGCGGGCGCGTACGACTTCGTCGCGGCACTGCCCGACGGGCTGCGGACGCCGCTCGGCGAGGACGGCGCCGGGCTCTCCGCGGGCCAGCGCCAGCGCCTCGCCCTGGCCCGGGCGTTCCTCGCCGACCGGCCGGTCCTGCTGCTGGACGAGCCGACCGCGAGCCTGGACGGCGAGAGCGAGGCGGGCATCGTCGACGCCGTACGGCGGCTGGCCACCGGGCGGACCGTGCTGCTGGTCGTCCACCGTCCGGCGCTGCTGGCGGTCGCCGACCGGGTGGTGACGCTGGAACCGCGTACGGGAGCCCCCGAGGAGCCGTACGCGAAGGCGCTCGCGGGCGCCGCGGCCCCGGGGCCCGCCGTACCCGAGCCCCTCGCCGGGGGTGAACTCCCGGACACCCGCAGGGCGGAGGACCTCGCCCCCCTCGGGACGAGCGGCAGCCGCTCCGGGCGCGTGCTCGCCCGGGTCCGCGCGTCCGCCGGGGCGCAGCGCGGCCGGCTCACCCTGGCCCTGCTGCTCGGCAGCCTGGCCGTCGGGTCGGCCGTGGGGCTCATGGCGGTCTCCGGCTGGCTGATCTCCCGCGCTTCCGAACAGCCGCCGGTGATGTATCTGATGATGGCCGTCACCGCGACCCGCGCCTTCGGTATCGGCCGGGCGGTCTTCCGCTACGCCGAGCGGCTCGTCTCGCACGACGCCGTGCTGAAGCTCCTCGCCGACCTGCGGGTCTCCGTCTACCGGGGCCTCGAACGCATCGCCCCGGCCGGACTGCGCACCACCAGGCGCGGCGATCTGCTGTCCCGGCTCGTCGCCGATGTGGACGCGCTCCAGGACTACTGGCTGCGCTGGCTGCTGCCCGCCGGTACCGCCCTCGTGGTGGGCACCGCGGCCGCCGGGTTCACCGGCTGGCTGCTCCCGGAGGCGGGCGGGATCCTGGCCGTCGGGCTGCTGGTCGCCGGGGTCGGCGTGCCGCTCGTCAGCGGCGCCTGCGCCCGCCGTACGGAGCGTCAGCTCGCGCCCGCCCGCGCCGCCCTGGCCACCCGGGTCGCCGATCTCCTCGGCTCCACCGCGGAGCTGACCGTCGCGGGTGCGCTGCCCGCCCGACAGGCGCGGCTGCGCACGGCCGACCGGCTGCTGACCCGGATCGCCTCCCGCGCGGCCGCGGCGACGGCGCTCGGCGGCGGTCTGTCCGCCCTGGTCTGCGGGCTCACGGTGGTCGCCGCCGCGGCCGTCGCCGTTCCCGCCGTGCACGACGGCCGGCTGTCCGGCGTCGCGCTCGCCGTGGTGGTGCTGACCCCGCTGGCCGCTTTCGAGGCCGTCACCGGGCTGCCGCTCGCCGTGCAGTACCGGCAGCGTGTCGCCCGGAGCGCGGAGCGGGTGTTCGAGGTGCTGGACGCCCCCGTGCCCGTACGGGAGC
>MUNB01000549.1 GCA_002154345.1 Streptomyces griseus | reverse complement strand
GGGCGTACGGGGGCGCGACCGCGCGCCGTCAGCGCGGGCCGAACGCGGTCGGAGGAACGCCGACCGTCGCGGTGAAGTCCCGGACCAGATGGGCCTGGTCGCTGTAGCCGAGGTCCGTCGCGAGCCGGGCCCAGTCGACTTCCGGGCCGGATTCGGCGGCCTCCAGCGCCTCGTGGATGCGGTAGCGGAGGATGACCCACTTGGGGCCGACGCCGACGTACGTGGCGAAGAGCCGTTGCAGGGAGCGGGCGGAGAGCCCGGTGTCCTGGGCGAGTCGGTCGGCCCGGCGCACGGTGCGGTCCGTGCGCGCCCGGTCGACGGCGGCCATCGCCAGCGTCGCCCGGGGGTCGGGGCGGGGCTCCAGGCCCAGCAGGAAGGCGTCCAGTGCCGCGACCCGCGCGTCCTCGTCGTCCGGTCCCAGGACCGCGTCGACGGGCGGCGGCGACCGCAGCACCTCGGCGGCGGGAACGTGGCGTCCGGTGAGGTCGCAGACGTCGTGCTCCGGCGCGAACGGGTGGAAGCCGCCGGGCCGGAACTGCACGCCGCAGACCCGCCCGCGCCCGGCCAGCTTCCGGGTGAAGAGCCCCGGGTCGACGCCCGCGACCTCGGCGTACCCGGACCGCTCCTCGGGGCTCGCCCCGGCCTCGTACCGCTGGAGGACCAGGTTCACCGACGGGTGCGGGACGACATGGGCGGCGTACGGCTCGGTGAGGTCCCAGTCGATCAGCCAGTAGTGCTCCAGGTACGGGCGCAGCGCGGCGGCGGGCTCGCGGCGGCGGAAGCGTACGTGGGCGAAGAGGTCCGGGGCGTCGACGATGCCCCGGGTGTCGCGGCGGGGTCCGGCGGCCATGCCACGATCCTAGGACTCCCGATCGGCGGCCTGTCGCGTTTCTTCAAGACGTGGGGCGGGACGCCGCGCAGGGTGGAGGCATGACGCAGAAGATCAGTGAACTGCTGGAAGTCGCCGCGGCCCGGGCGCTGCCCGTGGTCCGGGGCATCGACGAGAGCCGGCTGGGCGACCGTACGCCGTGCGCCGAGTACGACGTACGGGCGCTGCTGAACCACCTGTTCCTGGTGGTGGTGAACTTCCAGGCGCTCGCGGCCCGCGAGGAGGTGGACTTCGGCCGGGAGCCGGAGTTCGTGACGGGCGACTGGCGGGCGAGGTTCGCCGAGGAGACCGACCGGCTGGTGGCGGCGTGGGACGCGCCGGGCGCGGAGGACGGCACGACCGGGCAGATGGGACTGCCGGCCCGCACGGTGGGGCTGATGGTGCTCGGCGACCTGACCGTGCACGCCTGGGACCTGGCGCGGGCGACCGGCACGGACTTCGAGCCGGACCGGAGCGTGCTCGACGAGGTGGGCCCGGGGTTCGCGGCGATGGCCCCGCAGGCCCGCGCGATGAAGATGTTCGGCGAGCCGTTCCCGGCGGGTGAGGGGGCTAGCGCCTTCGAACGGCTGCTGGCGGTGACGGGGCGCGATCCGGGCTGGCGTCCGGCCGGGACGGGCGGGACGAGCGGGGGCTGAGCCCGGCGGGCGGTCCGGCGG
>MUNB01000548.1 GCA_002154345.1 Streptomyces griseus | reverse complement strand
GCCCGGGGTGGACGGGGTGGCGGCTTCCGAGGCGGCGAACGCCTCGTACGAAGGGACCGTGCCCGTCACGATGCCCAGGTTCGGGGTGCCCGTCGCGTGGAGGTCGCGGAGTGCGGCCTCCAGGCGGTTCAGGTGGGTCTCCCGGTCCACGTACTCCTCGGTCAACTCGGGGTAGTTCGCCAGCAGTTCGCGGAGTTCCTGCTCCGGCCAGTGCAGGACCGCCACCGGGAACGGGCGGGACAGCGCCGTGCGGTACGTGCCCAGCTCCGCGCGGAGGCGGGCGATCTCGGCCTTCAGCTCGACCGGGTCCGATGAGCCCAGCGACCACAGGCGCTTCGGGTCGTGCAGCTCGTCCAGCGGTACCGCGGCCGTGTGCAGCGCGCCGGCCAGCTCGTCCCAGGCGTCGTGGTCCAGGCCCATCAGCCTGCGCACCCGGTGGCGGCCAGTCAGCAGGGACTGCGTCGCGTACGGGACCTCCTCGCCCGGGGCCAGCAGCAGGGTCAGCGCGGTCGAGAAGAAGTCGTGCGCCGACTCCAGCTCGTCGTGTGCCTCCAGCGTCTCCGCGGCCACCTGCCACGGCGCCGCGTCCAGCGGGCCCGCCGTGCGGATGCCGTCGATGATCGCCCGGGCCTCGGCCTCGTGGCCGTACTCCCAGAGGTTGGCCGCTTTCAGGGCCTTGATCAGGTGCGGGTTGTCGACGGTGGACTCGGGGGCGGCGAGCAGGTCGTCGTAGAGCGTGCTCGCGCGGGCGCGGTCGCCCGCGAGTTCCAGGTGGGCCGCGGCCTGGAGGATCAGCGGTTCGTGGTCCTCGGGGTACTGCGCCGCGGTGCGGAGCAGACGCTCGGCTTCGGTGGTGTGGTCGGCAGGCGTGTCGGGGCGCATGGACCACACGGTACTGCCGGACGGCGACGGCGGGGAGGAGAGGTCGGGGGATGAGAAGGGGGAGAAGTCTGGAGAGTTGTGAGGTTTGCCCCTACCGTGCGCCCCGAGCCATCAGCGGTGCGCGACCTTGCGCCCGAGCCATCAGCGGCGCGCGACCCTACCGTGCGCCCCGAGCTATCAGCGGTGCGCGCGGCCGTGCGTTCCGTGTTCTTACCGTGCGGGAGGGTGACGTCGATGCGGAGGTGGGGCGCCGGGTCAGGGCGAAGGTGTGGGCGTGGGGTGTGGTCGCGTGGGCGTGGGCATGGGG
>MUNB01000547.1 GCA_002154345.1 Streptomyces griseus | reverse complement strand
GGGGTGAACCGGGGCGATCCGCTGCCCGCGCACCGGATCGCCCCGGTTCACCCCGTCCCTGACGACCTGCTGGCGGGGCCGGGCGAGCCCCAGCCGGTACAGGTCCGCCAGCGCGGCCCGCTTCCCGGGGTCGGTGACCAGGACGAAGTCCCAGCGCTGCCGGTTGCGGCCGGTGGGGGCCTGGGCGGCGAGCCGGAGGCACTCCTCGATCAGTTCGCGTTCCACCGGCCGGGCCAGATCGAGGCGTTTGCGCACCGCCCGGGTGGTGGACAGCACTTCATCGGCGGTGAGGTCGAGCGGGGGCATGGTGCTCCGTCCGTTCAAGGGCGTTCGCGTCGAAGGGTTCGTGGCACGGGACCCGACGGTACGGATTATTGATTTGCTGTCAATCATCTGTCAGCAGATTAAATGTTGCGCGATTGTGTCGCTTCCCGGTTTTCGGGAGAGGGTGAGGGGGGTCCGGTTGGAGCTCCGGCCTGGCTGGCTTAGGCTTGCCTAACCTTCATTGCTCGGCCAAACCCTGAGGACCCTCCATGCTCGGCTTCACCCGCGTGCGTCGCCACACCCTCGCCGCCACGGCCACCACCGTCGCCCTCGCCGTCGCCCTGGTCGGCTGCTCCTCGGAGGACGGCGGCGACAAGAAGGAGGACGAGGCGGCCGTCACGATCAAGAGCTCGCTCGGCACCGCGACGATCAAGGGCAAGCCCGAGCGCATCGTCACCCTCGGGCAGGGCTCCGCCGAGACCGCGATAGCCCTCGGCCAGACCCCGGTCGGCATCGAGAGCTACCCGTGGGGCAGCGACAAGTCCGGCTACCTGCCGTGGATCAACGAGGCCGTGAAGAAGTCCGGCGACAAGCTCCCCAAGCAGTTCACGGGCGGCGAGGAGATCGACTTCGAGGCGATCACCGAGCTGGAGCCGGACGTCATCCTGGCCCCCTGGTCGGGCATCACGCAGAAGCAGTACGACGTCCTCAAGGACATCGCCCCCACGGTCGCCTACCCGGACCAGGCGTGGAGCACCGACTGGGACCAGCAGATGGACATCATCGGCAAGGCGCTCGGCCGGACGAAGGACACCGACGCCCTCAAGAAGAAGATCGAGAAGCAGCTCGCCGACGCCGCGGCCACCCGGCCGAACTACAAGGACGTCACCTTCTCCTACATCTACAACTCCGGCCCCGGCACCCTCGGCGTCTTCAAGCCCGAGGAGCAGCGCGTCAAGATGGTCTCCTCGCTCGGCCTGAAGGTCGACCCGGTCGTCAACGGCTTCAAGGAGACCCCCGGCACCGACTCGGCCCTCATCGGCCTGGAGAACGCCGAGAAGCTCAAGGACAGCGACCTGATCTTCACGTTCTACACGGACGAGAAGAACCGCAAGGAGATCGAGGGCCAGAAGCTGTACGGCGCGATCCCCGCGATCAAGAAGGGCGCCGTCGTCGCGAGCGACGACAACTCCTTCGTCACCGCCTCCTCGATCATCAACCCGCTGACCGTGCCCTGGACGATCGAGCGCTACCTGCCGATCATCGACCAGGCCGTCAAGACCGCCGGCAAGTAACCCCGGCCGGGTATCCGGAAGACCAGGGCCACCAGGCACACTCCACTCCCATGGCAACCACCACGGTCGCACCGCCGAGCGGCGCCGGTACCTCCCGTACCGGCGCCGCTCGGACGGCGTTCCTCCTGCTCCTCGGGCTGGTCGCGCTGGCCATCGCGCTCTGCGCGAGCGTCATGTTCGGCAGCCGCTCCACCTCGTTCGGCGATGTGCTCGACGTCCTGCGCGGCAGCGCCGACCCGAACATCACCGTCATCATCGAGAGCCGCTACCCCCGCACCGTCCTCGGTGTTCTCGCCGGACTCTGCCTCGCGGTCGCGGGCACCCTCATGCAGGGCGTCTCGCGCAACCCGCTGGCGGAACCGGGCCTCCTCGGCATCAACGCCGGAGCCTCCGCGAGCATCGTCGCCGCGACCGCCTGGCTCGGGGCCTCCGGCGCCACCGACACCATGTGGTGGGCGCTGCCCGGAGCGCTGGCCGCCGGAGTCCTCGTCCATGTCATCGGCTCCGCCGGTACGGGGACGAGCGTGGTGCGCCTGGTGCTCGCCGGGGCCGTGCTCACCGCCGTGCTCATGGCGTTCATCCAGGCGGTGACGCTCAGCAAGCCGCAGGTCTTCGACAGCTACCGCTACTGGGTCGTCGGGGCCCTCGGCGGCCGGGACTTCGACGTGTTCTGGTCCGTCCTGCCCTTCGCCGCCGTCGGCTTCCTGCTCGCCCTCGCCCTCGGCCCCGGCCTCAACGCCCTGGCCCTGGGCGACGCGACCGCCGTCGCCCTCGGCTCGCACCCCGGGCGCACCCGGGGCGGCGGACTGCTCGCCGCCACCCTGCTCAGCGCCGCCGCGACGGCGGCCGTCGGCCCGATCGCCTTCGTCGGCCTCGCCGTCCCGCACGTCGTACGGGCCCTGGCCGGCGTCGACTTCCGCGTCCAGATCCTCTTCTCCGCCCTGCTGGGCCCCACCCTCCTGCTCTTCGCGGACGTGGTGGGCCGGGTCGTCATGCGCCCCACCGAACTCATGGTCGGCGTCGTCACCGCCTTCATCGGCGCACCCGCGCTGCTCATCGCCGTACGCAGGATGAGGGGCACCTCATGACCGTCACCGACCGCACCGTCACCGACCGGGCCACCCGTGTCCGCACGGCCCCCCGCGGCTATCTGGTCATCGGCCGCACCGTGGCGATACCGATGCGCCGGGCCTCCGTGGTCGCCGGCGCCGGGCTCCTCGTCCTCCTCCTCGCGGCCGCCGTCACGACGCTGACCTGGGGACGCCTCGGCATCGACCTCGCCGACCTGCCCGCCGCACTGCTCGGCGACGCCGAGGGCAAGGACCGGTTCGTCTTCAACCGGCTGCGCGGCCCCCGCCTCACCGTCGCCATCGGGGTCGGCGCGGCGCTCGGCCTGTCCGGCGCGCTGTTCCAGTCCGTCACCCGCAACCCGCTCGGCAGCCCCGACGTCATCGGGCTCTCCGCCGGAGCGGGCGCGGGCGCGGCGTTCTGCGCGCTGATGTTCCCCGGCACCGTCCCGGTCCCCGTCGGCGCGCTCATCGGCGCGATCCTCGCGATGGCCCTCGTGTACGTCTCCACCGGCACCGGTTTCCGTAACCCCGCCCGGCTCGTCATCGCCGGGATCGGGGTCGCCGCGATGGGCGCGGCCGTCACCCAGTACGTCGTCTACGCCCTCGAACGCGACAAGGCCTCCGTCCTCACCGCCTACGTCAACGGCAGCCTGACGGCCCGCTCCTGGACCGACGCCACCACCGTCTGGCTGGTCCTGCTCGCCGCCACCCTGCCGGCCGCCCTGATCTCCCGGCGGCTCGACATCGGCGAGATGGGCGACGACATCGCCGAGGGGCTCGGCTCCGAACCGAAGAAGGCCAAGACCCTCGCCGTGCTCCTGGCCATCGCCCTCTCGGCCGCCGCGGTCAGCGTCTCGGGACCCATCGCCTTCATCGCCCTGACCGCGCCGCAGATCGCCAAACGCCTCACCCGCTCCTCCTCCGGTCCGCATCTGCTGCTCTCCGCCCTCACCGGCGGTCTGCTGCTGGTGCTCGCGGACCTTTGCTCACAGCAGCTGGCCCTCTTCGACGATCTGCCGGTCGGGATCTACACCATGGCCATCGGCGGCGCCTACCTCGGCTACCTGCTGGTACGGGAGTGGCGCAAGGGCGTGCTCTGAGGGCCCGGCATGCCGAACGCAGCGGCACTCTCGTCCCTCGTCGAGGACCACGACCCGATCGGCGCAGGTCACGGTGGACGGCCGGCGACAGGGCTTCGGGCGTTCCGTGGAAGGGAGTTCACCCGGGAGGCGGGGGCCGGGAGCCGCGCCGCGGCGGTGACGACTGGTCACGTACAGGTTCGTCGACCATACTGCCCGCCGTGGAGCAGAGCATAGATTCGAACAAGAAGCCCGAGTTCGCCGCAGGCACCGACCCGGCGTTCATCCCCCTGCCCGGACTGGCGGCGCCCGTCGCGACCCGGAAGCCCGAAGCGGAATCGGAGGACGGTCCGGAGGACGCCGCTCCGGAGTCGGGATCGGACGCGGTGTCGGAATCGGCGTCGGAGTCGGAGTCGGACCGCGACGACGCGTCCGGGGCGGCGGCCGCGGAGGCCGAGGCCGATGCGGACACGGAGGCGGAAGCGGCCGCGGACGCCGCCGAAGCGGAGGACGGGGCCGAGGGCGACGAGGCCGAGGAGGGCCCCGTATTCGAGGTCAGCGACCGGCGCGGTTCGATCCGGGTGGCCCGGGAAGGCGTCCGGTTCCGGCTGGACGACCAGGAGGCCGAGTTCGGCTGGGACGAGATCGGGGCCGTGGAGACCACCCCGGCCCGTTTCGGCCGCAGGTTCACGGTCACCGTCCACCTCTCGACCCGCCGCTGGTTCAACGCCGAGGTCGAGGCGGCGAGCCGCGGTGAGCTCAAGGGCTGGCCGGCCGAGCTGGACAAGGTCCTGGACGCCTATTTCGAGGAGTGAGGCCTACGTCGGGTACGGAGCGGTCGTGCGTGAGACGCCCCCTCGGGGGCGTCTCGTCGACCGGACGGCCAGGACGGCCAGGGTGAACCAGGGCAGTTCGGGCAGCGCCTCCGTGCCGCCCCGAGCCGAGCCCTTCCGTGCCGAGCCCTGCCGTCAGGGGCGTCCACGCTTGCGGCCCCGGACGCGCAGCACGACGTAACCGGCCAGGGCGACGACGGCCAGCGCCAGCACGGCCTTGGACACGACGCCGACGTACGCCCCGACCACGTCCCACTGGTCGCCGAGCCAGTATCCGGCCATCACCAGCACGGTGTTCCACACCAGGCTCCCCGTCGCCGTCAGCGCCACGAACACCGGCAGCGACATGCGCTCCACGCCCGCGGGCACCGAGATCAGACTCCGGAACACCGGCACCATCCGGCCCAGCAGGACGGCCTTGGTGCCGTGCCGGGCGAACCACGCCTCCGTCCGCAGCAGGTCGGACGACGTGACCAGCGGCAGCTTCGCCCACCAGGCGTGCATCCGCTGCCGGCCGAACACGGCCCCGATCCCGTAGAGGACCACCGCCCCGACGACCGAGCCGAGCGTCGTCCAGAACAGGGCCGAGGCGATGCTGAGCACGCCCTGCGAGGCGGCGAACCCGGTCAGCGGCAGGATGATCTCGCTGGGCAGCGGCGGGAACACGTTCTCCAGCGCGATGGCCGCACCCGCGCCGGGCCCGCCGAACGTCTCGACGAGACCGGCGGCCCAGCCGGCGATACCCCCCTGAGGCTCCGGGCCGGCCGACAGCTCCCGGGCCGCTGACAGGGTCAGGTGCATGTGTCCATGGTCCCTCAGGCCCCGTCGAGCACCACCGAACGGCTCAGGTGGCGCGGCAGGTCCGGGTCGAGCCCCTGCGCGGCCGCGCGGGCGAGGGCGAGACGCTGTACGCGTACGAGGTCGGCGAGCGGGTCGAGGGCGTCGTCCACCCACCGGGCGCCCGTCGCGCGCACCTGATCCGCCAGCCCTTCGGGGGCCTCGCCGAACATCCAGGTCGCGGTGCCGGCGGTGGAGATGCTGATGGGCCCGTGGCGGTACTCCATCGCGGGGTAGGACTCGGTCCAGGAGAGCGACGCCTCCTTCATCTTCAACGCCGCCTCATGGGCCAGACCGACCGTCCACCCCCGGCCGAGGAAGGAGAACTGCGTGCTCCGCAGCAGCTCTTCGGGCAGCGGCTCGGCGAGCGCGGTCTCCGCGTCGGCGACCACGGAATCGGAGTGCAGGCCGAGGTGGGCCCGCAGCAGGGTGAGGGCGGTCGTGGCGAAACGCGTCTGCACGACGGACCGTTCGTCGGCGAAGTCCAGGACGACGAGATCGTCGGCCGCCGCCCTGACCGGAGTCTCCGGGTCCGCCGTGACGGCCACCGTGCGGCAGGTGCCGTGCAGCCGGTCGAGCAGCGCCAGCACCTCGGTCGTGGTCCCCGAGCGGGTCAGTGCGACGACCCGGTCGTAGCCGCGTCCGAAGGGGAACTCGGAGGCGGCGAAGGCGTCCGACTCGCCCTGGCCCGAGCCCTCGCGGAGCCCGGCGTAGGCCTGCGCCATGTAGAAGGAGGTACCGCAGCCGACGACCGCGATCCGCTCGCCCGCGACGGGCAGGGCTGCGGCCTCGGGGCCGTCCGCCAGGGCGGCGGCGCGCCGCCAGCATGCGGGCTGACTGGCTGTCTCGGTCTCGGCATACGACACGTCTGCACTCCACGGGAACGAGGTGGACCACGGGAAAGGGGCCAATGAAGCCCGCATGTAGAATTCTGCACGTTACATGCAGTTATCGAGCAAAAACAAGCAAGGTGCAGGTGGGTGAGGGGCCCGCGAGAGGCCCTGTGCGACGCTTGCGGCGGTCCGGCCACCGGCGACCGCGTTCCCGCGAAACGCGGTGCCCGCGCCGGACGGTGAGGAGACGCTCTTGTCCAGGGACGCCCGGTGGGACGCGCTGCTGGAACTGGTCGGCAAGCACGGCAGGGTGGACGTCGAGGAGGCGGCGACGGCGCTCGACGTCTCGGCCGCCACCATCCGCCGCGATCTGGACCAGCTGGCCGAACAGCATCTGCTCACCCGGACCAGGGGCGGCGCGGTCGCGCACGGGGTCTCCTACGAGCTGGCGCTCCGCTACAAGACGGGCCGTCACGCCCCGGAGAAGCAGGCCATCGGCCGCGCGGTCTCCGGCCTCGTCGCCGTCGGCGAGGTGGTCGGCCTGACCGGCGGGACGACCGTGACCGAGGTGGCCAGGGCGCTGGCGGTGCGCCAGGACATCGTGGGCGAGCCGACGGCGGCGGGCGGACATCCGACGCTGACCGTGGTGACCAACGCCCTCAACATCGCGAGCGAGCTGGCGATCCGGCCGCAGATCAAGATGGTCGTGACGGGCGGGGTCGCGAGGCCCCAGTCGTACGAACTGACGGGCCCGCTCGCCGTCGGCGTGATGAACGAGATCACCCTGGACGTCGCCGTCCTCGGGGTGAACGCCATCGACATCGAACGCGGCGCGTACGTCCACCACGAGGGCGAGGCCAGCGTCAACCGGCTGCTCGCGGAACGGGCCCAGCGGGTGGTGGTGGCGGCCGACTCGTCGAAGATCGGGAAGCGGGCCTTCGCCCGGGTCTGCGACCTCGGACTGGTCGACGTCCTGGTCACCGACTCCAACATCGCGGCGGAGGCCAGGGACCGGTTCGGCGAGGCCGGGGTTCAGGTCGTCGCGGTCTGAACCGGCGTCCGTCGGGTAAGGGAAGCGCCAGGTGCCGGATGGTTGGGGCCGCCTGCGGGAACCGGATGCGACACGGGTGGGAACCGGAAGCGATACGGGTGAGTACCGGAAGTGACACAGAGGCCGACTTCGCCGTGTCGTTGGTACGCCGAACGGGTGAGGGACGAGAGGATTGCCCGATGAACAGTGAGTGCAGCCGGCGGCGACCCGACCGGCTCGACGACGGGGTGGCCGCGTGAGCAGGTACGACAGGTACGACAGATACGACGCCACCGACGAACAGTGGGAGGGGCTCGCCCAGGTCGTACCGCTGCGCGGCCGCGACGAGTGGCCGTCCCGGATCGACCACCGCACCGTCCCGGACGAGCGCGCCGCCGAACAGCGCCGCCTCGTCGTGCTGCGGGTGCAGGTCTTCGCGGACGCGCGTGAGGTCGCCGAGTACCTGGTCGCCCAGGTGCCGGTGCTGCTCGACCTGACGGCGGCGGAAACGGACGTGGCCAAGCGGATTCTCGACTTCAGCAGCGGTGTGGTCTTCGGCCTCGGCAGCGGCATGCACCGCGTCGACCGCAATGTCTTCCTGCTCGCGCCGGTCGGCATGGAGGTCGAGGGGGTCACGCCCGCGGGTATCGCCCACTCGTAGGAAGTGGCAGTCGGGGCGGCAGCCGGCTCGGACCGCCGCCCCCGGCCGCGCACACGCCGCCGCTGCCGCGGGCGGGCGAGGGGGCGTTGTCGGTGGCCGGTGATAGACCTGGGGCTGTGACGGACATCGATGTGGCAGAACTCCAGCGGCGGCTGGCCGCGTTCGCGGTCGCGCGGGACTGGGGGCAGTACCACACCCCGAAGAACCTGGCGGCAGCGCTCAGCGTCGAAGCCTCGGAACTGCTGGAGATCTTCCAGTGGCTGACGCCCGAACAGTCGGCGCGGATCATGGAGAAGCCCGAATCGGCCCACCGGGTCGCCGACGAGGTGGCGGACGTGCTCGCCTATCTCCTGCAGTTCTGCGAGGTGTTGGGCATCGATCCGACGGCGGCGCTGGCGGACAAGATCGAGCGGAACGAGAAGCGATTCCCCGTGCCGGGCGCTCCGGAACTCCGCGATCGTCACTCTTCGGAGTGATCGAGATATCCACATTCGACTTCCTGTCCACAGATTTCCGATTTCCTCTGGCCTTACGGTGCTGTCTACCTCACTGTGGGTAATGAATGAGGTGAGCGGGTTTTCGTACGGACGGGGGAGACACATGGAAGCGGAGCGACTCATCGAGGCGGGTCGGCGGGCTCTGGCGGTCAGCCGGGGCGCGCTGGACGTCATGGCGGAGGCCTGGCAGGCACAGGCGCTCGCCCGGGCCATCGGCAGCCGGCTGGCGCTGTACGGCCCGGTGGAATTACGGAGCGAGGCGCGGGCGCTGGGGGAGATCGGCGCCGGATGCTCGGCGCTGGACCATCCGTCGGTGCTCTCCGGCGGGGCCAGGGCGGCCCAGTTGTCCGGGATCGCCGAGGTGCGGCCGGCCCTGGCCGGGCTCGCGCTGTTGCTCGGCGAGGCCGGGATCGCGCTGGTCGGGGTGGCCTGCGACACGGGGGAGGACGGTCTGTACTGGCAGTGCATCGAGGCCATGGACGCGGCCGACGAATCACTGGACCGTGTGCACGGGATGCTGAGACGGCTGGCGGAGCGGGAGAGGGAGCGCGACGGCCCCTACGGCGGCATACGCGGCCCCGCGCCGTCGGCGGCGGGGCCCTGAGGAGCCCGGGGGAGAGGTGGAGATATCGGGGGGCCCGGCCGGGCCGGTCAGGAGGACCGGGAGCCGGAGAGGCAGGATGGAGGCATGGATCTTCGCATCTTCACCGAGCCCCAGCAGGGGGCCGACTACGACACCTTGCTCACCGTCGCCAAGGCCGCCGAGGACCTGGGCTTCGACGCCTTCTACCGCTCCGACCACTATCTCCGCATGGGCTCCGGCGACGGTCTGCCCGGACCGACGGACGCCTGGATCACCCTGGCCGGGCTGGCGCGCGAGACCCGGCGGATCCGGCTCGGCACGCTGATGACCGCCGGCACGTTCCGGCTTCCGGGGGTGCTGGCCATCCAGGTCGCCCAGGTCGACCAGATGTCCGGCGGCCGGATCGAACTGGGCCTGGGAGCAGGCTGGTTCGAGGAGGAGCACAAGGCCTACGGCATTCCGTTCCCGAAGGAGAAGTTCGGCCGTCTGGAGGAGCAGCTCGCGATCGTCACCGGCCTGTGGGCGACGGAGGTCGGCAAGACCTTCAGCTATGACGGGACCTACTACCAGCTCACCGACTCGCCCGCGCTGCCCAAGCCCGCCCAGGCCAAGGTGCCCGTCCTGATCGGTGGCCACGGTGCGACGCGCACGCCGCGGCTCGCCGCGCAGTACGCCGACGAGTTCAACATCCCGTTCGCCTCGCTGGAGGACAGCGAGAAGCAGTTCGGCCGGGTCCGGGCCGCCGCGCAGGCGCACGGGCGCTCACCGGACGACCTCGTGTACTCCAATGCGCTGATCGTCTGCACCGGCAAGGACGACGCCGAGGTCGCCCGCCGGGCGGCGGCCATCGGCCGGGACGTGGAGGAGCTCAAGGCGAACGGGCTTGCGGGGTCGCCCGCCGAGGTCGTCGACAAGATCGGCCGCTACGGGGCGATCGGCTCGTCGAGGATCTATCTCCAGGTCCTCGACCTCGACGACCTGGACCATCTGGAACTGATCTCCTCGCAGATCCAGTCCCAGCTGACCTGACCTGACCTGACCTGACCTGACCTGATCCGAACGAAGGGGGAGGCGGCCGTGAGTACGGGCAGCACGCTCGCCGAGGCACTGGACGCCGGACCCGTCCTGCTGGACGGCGGGCTCTCCAACCAACTGGAGGCGCAGGGCTGCGATCTGTCCGACGCGCTCTGGTCGGCCCGGCTGCTGGCCGACGCGCCGGAACAGATCGAGGCCGCTCACCTCGCCTACCTCCGGGCCGGGGCGCAGGTGCTCATCACGGCCAGCTATCAGGCCACCTACGAAGGGTTCGGGCGGTACGGGATCGACCGGGCCGGGGCCGACGCCCTGCTCGCCCGCAGCGTGGAGCTGGCCCGGGGCGCCGCCGCCGCGGCGCGCCGGGCCGGACCCGGGCGGCGGACCTGGGTCGCCGCGTCCGTCGGGCCGTACGGGGCGATGCTCGCGGACGGCAGCGAGTACCGGGGGCGCTACGGGCTGAGCGTCCGGGAGCTGGAGCGCTTCCACCGCCCCCGGGTGGCGGCGCTGGCCGCCGCCGGGCCCGACGCCCTGGCGCTGGAGACGGTGCCGGACCTGGACGAGGCCGAGGCGCTCGTCCGGGTGGCCGAGGAGACCGGACTGCCGTACTGGCTCTCCTACAGCGTGGCGGGCGGCCGGACCCGGGCCGGCCAGCCGTTGGAGGAGGCGTTCGCGGTGGCGGCGGGGCGGGCGTCCGCCCTCGCGGTCGGGGTCAACTGCTGCGAGCCGGAGGAAGCGGGGGAGGCCGTGGAGCAGGCGGTGGCGGTCACGGGCAGGCCCGCCGTGGTCTATCCGAACAGCGGGGAGGGCTGGGACGCCGGAGCGCGCGGGTGGACCGGGCGCTCCACCTTCGACCCCGGGCGGGTGCGGGCCTGGACCGCGGCCGGGGCCCGGCTGGTCGGGGGCTGCTGCCGGGTGGGGCCGGACCTGATCACGGAGCTGGCCGGGCGGCTGGAGAGCTAAGGGAGTTCAGAGCTCCCCGGGGGCGTCGCGGGGGTGTCCTGGGGCGCGGCGAAAATGCCTGGTGGGGGCAGGGGGTGAGGATCATACTCGGACAGGTGTTCCTGACAATCGGTACGACCGGCACCCCTGAACGTCCCGCCACGGACCTGGGCTTCCTGCTGCACAAGCATCCCGACAAGGCGCAGACGTTCTCCACCTCGCACGGCACGGCGCACGTCTTCTACCCCGAGGCGTCCGCCGAGCGCTGCACGGCCGCACTCCTGCTGGAGGTGGATCCGGTGGCGCTGGTGCGGCGCGGCAAGGGCAAGGGCCGGGGAGGCGCGCCCGACGCGGCGCTCGCGCAGTATGTCAACGACCGCCCCTACGCGGCCTCCTCGCTGCTTTCGGTCGCGCTCTCGGCCGTGTTCAAGTCCGCGCTCGGCGGTGTCTGCCGGGCCATGCCGGAGCGGGCCGCACGTCCGTTGCCCCTGCGGATCGAGGTGCCCGCCCTGCCGGCCCGGGGCGGCGCCGAGCTGGTGCACAAGCTGTTCGCGCCGCTCGGCTGGGAGCGGGTCGAGGTCACGGCCGTCCCCCTGGACGAGCAGTTCCCCGCGTGGGGCGACTCGCGCTATGTACGTCTGGTCCTGGAGGGCGAGTTGCGGCTCGCGGACGCGCTGCGGCAGCTCTACGTCCTGCTGCCGGTGCTCGACGACGCCAAGCACTACTGGGTCGCGCCCGACGAGGTGGACAAACTGCTGCGGGCCGGGGAGGGCTGGCTGGCCGATCACCCCGAGCGGACGCTGATCACCCGGCGCTATCTGTCCCGGCGCTGGGGGCTCACCCGCCAGGCCGAACAGGCCCTGGAGCTGGTCCGGCTCGCCGAGTCGGACGACCTCGACGTGGAGAGCGTCGACAACGCGGTGGACGAGCACACCGACACCGAGGAGAAGCCGGTGCCGCTCGCCGCGCAGCGGCGCACCGCGATCCTCGACGCGCTGCGCGCCGCAGGGGCGAGCCGGGTGCTCGACCTCGGCTGCGGCCAGGGCCAGTTGGTGCAGGCGCTCCTCAAGGACGTGCGTTTCACCGAGATCGTGGGCGTCGACGTCTCGATGCGCGCCCTCACCATCGCCTCGCGCAGGCTGAAGCTGGACCGGATGGGAGAGCGCCAGGCGGACCGGGTCACCCTGCGGCAGGGTTCGCTGACCTACACCGACAAGCGGCTGGCGGGGTACGACGCGGCCGTGCTCAGCGAGGTCGTCGAGCATCTGGACCTGCCCCGGCTGCCCGCCCTGGAGTACGCGGTGTTCGGCGCGGCACGACCGGGGACCGTGCTCGTGACCACGCCGAACGTCGAGTACAACGTCCGCTGGGAGACCCTTCCGGCCGGACACGTCCGGCACGGGGACCACCGCTTCGAATGGACCCGGGCCGAATTCCGGGACTGGGCCGGGCAGGTCGCCGAACGGCACGGCTACACCGTCCGGTACGAGCCGGTCGGGCCGGACGACCCCGAGGTGGGGCCGCCGACCCAGATGGCCGTGTTCACCCGCACCACCGAGCAGACCGGCAAGGCCGGCAAGACCGGCAAGACAGCGCAGAGCGAGAAGAAGAAGGAGGCGGAAGCCGCATGAACAACGAACACAGCACCACCGGCGCGGAGGCCGCCGAGACCGCGCCGACCGCGCAGACCGCCGAGGCCGTCGGCCGGGCCACCGCCGCCGCCCCGGGCCCCGTGCGCACCCTGCCGGTGACCGACCTCTCCCTCGTCGTCCTCATCGGCGCCAGCGGATCGGGCAAGTCCACCTTCGCCCGCCGGCACTTCAAGCCGACCGAGGTCATCTCCTCGGACTTCTGCCGGGGCCTGGTCGCCGACGACGAGAACGACCAGAGCGCCAGCCGCGACGCCTTCGACGTGCTGCACTACATCGCCGGCAAGCGCCTGGAGGCCGGGCGGCTCACCGTGATCGACGCGACCAGCGTCCAGTCCGAGAGCCGCAAGCAGCTCGTCCAGCTGGCCCGGAAGTACGACGTCCTGCCCATCGCCATCGTCCTCGACCTCCCCGAGGAGGTCTGCGCCGCGCGCAACGCGGCCCGCCCCGACCGGGCCTCCATGCCGCGCCATGTCATCCAGCGGCACCGCCGCGAGCTGCGGCGTTCCCTGCGCGGCCTGGAGCGCGAGGGCTTCCGCAAGGTGCACGTCCTGCGCACCGAGGAGGAGGCCGAGAGCGCCGAAGTCGTCCTGGAGCGCCGCTTCAACGACCTGCGCCACCTCACCGGCCCGTTCGACATCATCGGGGACGTCCACGGCTGCCGCTCCGAGCTGGACACCCTGCTCGGCACGCTCGGTTACGTGGACGGCGCCCACCCCGAAGGGCGTACCGCCGTCTTCGTCGGCGACCTCGTCGACCGGGGCCCCGACAGCCCCGGCGTGCTGCGCCGCGTCATGTCCATGGTGGCGTCGGGCAACGCCCTCTGCGTTCCCGGCAACCACGAGAACAAGCTCGGCCGCCATCTCGCGGGCCGCAAGGTCCAGCTCACCCACGGACTCGCCGAGACCGTCGAGCAGCTGGAGCGCGAGGACGCCGAGCACCCCGAGTTCCGGGGGCAGGTGCGGGAGTTCATCGACGGGCTCGTCAGTCACTACGTCCTGGACGAGGGCAAGCTGGTGGTCTGTCACGCCGGGCTGCCCGAGAAGTACCACGGCCGCACCTCCGGCCGGGTCCGCTCGCACGCGCTGTACGGGGACACGACGGGGGAGACCGACGAGTTCGGCCTGCCCGTGCGCTACCCGTGGGCCGAGGAGTACCGGGGCCGCGCCACCGTGGTCTACGGCCACACCCCGGTGCCCAGCACCTCCTGGATCAACAACACCATCTGCCTGGACACCGGGGCCGTCTTCGGCGGGAAGATGACCGCCCTGCGCTGGCCGGAGCGTGAACTCGTCGACGTACCCGCCGAGAAGGTCTGGTACGAGCCGGCCAAGCCGCTGGTCACCGAGGCGCCCGGGGGGCGGGAGGGCCGGCCGCTGGACCTCGCCGACGTGCAGGGCCGCCGGGTCGTGGAGACCCGGCACCTGGGGCGTGTCGCCGTGCGCGAGGAGAACGCCGCCGCCGCGCTCGAAGTGATGAGCCGGTTCGCCGTCGACCCGCAGCTCCTTCCG
>MUNB01000546.1 GCA_002154345.1 Streptomyces griseus | reverse complement strand
CTCCCTCCATGCCAGGCACGGCACCCGGGGCGGGCACGGGCTCCGGGCCGCCCTGGGCCGGGTCCGGGGTCTGGCCCTGGGCGCTCGGGCCCGAGAACTTCGGCGCGGCCGGGCCCGCGGGCCCCGGGGCAGCCGGGCCCGAGACCTCCGGTGCAGCCGGGCCCGGAAGCCCCGGCCCGGTCCGGCCCGAAGGGTTCGGCTCGGCCGGTTCCTGGTGGAGGAGGTCGGCGTGCAGGGCGCGCAGGGCCGGGCCCGGCGCGGTGCCGAGGCGGTCGTCGAGGAGGGTGCGGACCTCCTCGTACGCGGCCAGCGCCTCGGCGGGGCGTCCGGCGTCCCGCAGGGCCGTGATGCGCAGGACCTGGAGCGGTTCGTCGAGCGGGTGGGCGTCGCAGAGCGCGGCCAGCTCGGGCAGCGCGGCCTCCGGTCTGCCGAGGGCGAGGAGGGCGCCGAACGCGGCGCGGCGCGCGTCGAGCCTGCGGGCCTCCCAGCGGGACGCGGTCGCCGTACGGTCGGGCAGATCGGCGAGGGCGGGCCCGTTCCACAGGGCGAGGGCCTCGCCCAGGACGGCGAGGGCGCTCGCGGCGTCGCCGTCCGCCAGGGCCCGGCTCCCCTCCCCCGCCAGCCGCTCGAACCGGTGCAGGTCCACCGCGTCCGGCGGGGCGGCGAGCCGGTAGCCGCCCGCCACGGACTCGACGGCGCTCCGGCCCAGGGCCCGCCGCAGCCGCCCGACGAGGGCCTGGAGGGCGCCGGCCGCGTCGGCGGGCGGGTCGCCGTCCCACACCTCGTCGACGAGGGCGCCGGCCGGGACGGTCCGCCCGGGGTGCAGCGCGAGAACGGTGAGCAGGGCGCGCAGCCGTGCCCCGCCGAGGGCGACGGCCGTACCGTCGTCGCGGAGTGCCCGGGTGGTGCCGAGGATGCAGTAGCGCACGGGCCCATTGTCCGTGACGGTGCGGGGCGCGGCGTTGACCGGGTGGAACTCCGTCGCCCTTCCCCGACGTTCCCGCCCTGCCGGAACCGCCGAAACCGTACGATCGCCCTTCCCGGGCCCGCGCCCGGTGCCACCCGCCCTTCGTGTCCCCCACCTCAGGAGTCGAGCACCGATGACCACCGCAACCAGGACCGGCGACCGGAGGATCAGCCCGGTCTTCCTCGGCATCGCCGCCGTCACCACGGTCGCGGGCTGGGCGGTGTGGACGGGTTTCGCGGACGCCACCGGCTTCGCGGTCTTCCTGTTCGTCACCGGGGCCTGGATCGTCTCGCTCTGTCTGCACGAGTACGCGCACGCCCGTACCGCGCTGCACAGCGGGGATCTGTCGGTCGGGGCGAAGGGCTATCTGACGCTCAACCCGCTGAAGTACACGCACGCGCTGCTCAGCATCGTGCTGCCGGTGCTCTTCGTGATCATGGGCGGGATCGGGCTGCCCGGCGGCGCGGTGTACATCGAGCGCGGCCGGATCCACGGCCGCTGGAAGCACAGCCTGATCTCGGCGGCGGGCCCGCTGACGAACGTGGCGTTCGCGGTCGTCTGCACGGCACCGTTCTGGCTGGACGCGCTGGACGGGGTGCCGCGCGCCTTCCAGTACGCGCTGGCGTTCCTGGCGATGCTCCAGGTGACGGCGGCGATCCTGAACTCGCTGCCGATCCCGGGCCTGGACGGCTACGGGGTGATCGAGCCCTGGCTCTCGTACAGGATCCGGCGCCAGGTGGAGCCGATCGCGCCGTTCGGGCTGATCGCGGTGTTCGCGATCCTGTGGATCCCCGAGGTGAACATCGTGTTCTTCGACGCGATCCACGCACTGCTGCGCGGGCTCGGTGTCGAGGAGTACCAGCGGTACTGCGGCTACGACCTCTACCGCTTCTGGCGGGGCCTCTTCGACGAGCAGGATCCGGGCTGCGCGGTGGGCTGACCGCGCGGCCCGGACGGGCGCCGTTCCCGCGTTCTCAGGCCGGGACGGCGGACGCCGTGCGGGGTTCCCGCTTCCGCTTCTCCCGCAGGGCGGCGGCGAGGATCGCCACGGCCACCCCGCCGAACGCCCAGGCGCCGAGGATCCACAGGGCGCCGGTGGTGGCGTTGCCGTCGAAGTAGACGGTGTTGCGCACCACGGTCGTCCCGGCCCCCGGTGGCAGGGCCTGGCCGATCGCCGCCCAGAACGGGGGCAGCAGCGAGGACGGGTAGACCCCGCCGGAGCTGGGGTTGCCCAGGACCGTGAAGATCAGGATGGTGAGGCCCAGGCCGACCGTGCCCGCCACCGACTGGAGGGCGACGCCCACGGCGCCGGAGGCGAACACCACCAGGGTGCCGATCCCGACCAGCTCCCAGAACGCCCCCGGCAGGCAGTCCAGCACCGGGCCGACGATGAGCGCGCCGCCGATGCCCGAGACGAAGCCGTACGGGAGCATCGCGGCGAGCCGGACCAGGGTGCGGCGCAGGGTGGGCTTCTTGGAGCCGGCCGCCATGTTCAGGGCCGAGGCGGCGAGGTAGCCGCCGATGGTCCAGCTGAGGACGAGGTAGAAGGACGACAGGCCCCGCGAGTCGCCCGCCGAGGGCGCGCGGAGGTCGCGTACGACGATGGTCCGGTCCTGCGCCCGTGCGACCTCCTGGAGGATCTCCGTGGCCGCAGTGGTGGCCGACGGGCCGCCCGCCGAGGCGACGAGCAGGGTGTCCGTGCGGCGGGCCGGGTCCACGACGAGGGCGGCGTCGCTGCGCCGGTCCAGCAGCCGCGCCCGTGCTTCGGCGCGGTCCGCGACCGGGGTGACCTGGAGGGGGTCGCCGGGGAGTGCGTCGAGCCGGGCCACCAGGTCGCGTTCGACGGCGGCCGGGGCGACCAGCGTGATCGGCACCTTGTGCGGCTGGGGGGCGTGGAAGGCGCCCATGTAGGAGAGCGCGAAGCCGAGCTGGAGCAGGAGCACCCCGAGCATGACGAGCGCGGACCGGGTGGAGACGGCGTCGCGCACCTCCCCCAGGAAGCCCCGGTCCGCTTCCGCCGCCCGTGCGGTCGATCCGGCCCCGGACCCGGCTCCGTATCCGTCGTCCCTCGCGTCTGCCACGCGGTCCTCCCTCGTCGGCCCGCCACGGCCGTGGCGAGGCCGTCACATGGTCGGCCCCGGGCGGCACCAGGTCTCCGGGACGCGCCCCACGGACGGGCCTCTCGACCCGAACGGCGGAGGGGCAGGGAGGTGGCGGAGGGTCAGCCCGCTTCGGCGGCGGTCAGCACGCGCTGCCTGCGGACGTAGTACCAGGTCATGTTCGACGAGAGTCCCGCGATGAGCACCCAGACGATCCCGAGCAGGCTGCCCTGTACGAAGGAGACCACGGCCGCCGCGACGGCGAGGACGCAGACGACGAGGGCGTAGAGAGCGATACGGGGCATGGGGGTCGGCTCCTGTCGGGAACGGGTCGCGGTCCCGTCCAGTGTCCCCCATGCCCCGTTGTCGCCCCGTTGCGCCCCGCCCCGGGAGCCTTCGCGAGGGCGGCGGCCCGGTCAGACGTCGGTGGTGCGCAGTCCGGCGTGGGCCTTGTAGCGGCGGTTGACCGAGATCAGGTTGGCGACCAGCGACTCGACCTGGTGGGCGTTGCGCAGGCGGCCCGCGAAGATGCCCCGCATTCCGGGGATCCGGCCGGCCAGTGCCTGCACGAGGTCGGTGTCGGCCCGTGCCTCGCCGAGGACCAGGACGTCGGTGTCGATCTCCTCGATGGACTCGTCCTGGAGGAGTACGGCCGAGAGGTGGTGGAAGGCGGCGGTGACCCGGGAGTCCGGCAGCAGGGCGGCGGCCTGTTCNNCGATGTCGCTGCGCCGGGCGCACTCCGCGTTGTCCGCGCCCTCGACGCCGAAGCCCAGCTCGGCCGCCGCCTGTTCGGCGCGGGCCGCGTCCCGGGAGCCGAGGGTGACCCGCTGTCCGGCGCGGGCGAGCCGGTAGGCGAGGCCGCGCCCCTGCGGGCCGGTCCCGCCGAGCACGCCGACGCTCAGGCCGGAGACGTCGGGAAGGTCCCAGGGGTCCTTGGCGGGGGGCTTGGGCGCGCTGCCGCTGTCCTGTGTAGTCATGGTGCCGACCCTACTGCCAGGTAGCGCCGCGAAAGCCGCCTTGTGGGCCCTCGGTTCCGGTCGCCGGGCGGCCCTCCTGCCGGTCGCCGCGCGGTCGTCCGTTCGGGTGAAGGAGCGGCCGGCGGGCGGCCCGGGGGCGACGGAAGCGCGGTTGTGGGGCGTACCGGAATATCGGCTTGCCCGGAACGCCCGGCAGTACGGATCATGGCCCCTCGTGACCTCAGCACCTCCCCCGCCCTCGGGCTCCCCGAC
>MUNB01000545.1 GCA_002154345.1 Streptomyces griseus | reverse complement strand
GCGGAGGGGCAAGGGGGGCGCGTCGGGCGGGCTTCAGATCAGGTCGCGTACGGTCCGCCATGCCGCGTCCCAGTCGTCGGCGAGATACATGTGTCCGCCGGGCCGGTCGACGGTACGGAACGGCTGCGAGGTGTAGGCGGCCCAGTCCAGCCAGGGTCCGGTGGGCGTCAGGGCGTCGTCCGTGCCGCGGATCGCGGTCAGGGGCACGGGCAGCGGTTCCGGTTCCCGGGCCGGGTCCGGGGCCAGCAGGGCGACGTCGGCGCGCAGGGCCGGGAGCAGCAGGGTGCGCAGCTCGGGGTCGAGCAGCGGGGCCAGGTCCCCGCTGAGGTTCTGGCCGGTGGCCGCGCACAGGTCGGCCACGGCCTGTGCGTCGTCGGTGGCGGAGATCGGCAGCGGGCTGCGGTGGCGCGGGCTGACCGTGCCGCTGACGATCAGATGGCGGGGCCGGGGGCCGCCCCGGGCCACCAGTTCACGGGTGACGCCGTGGGCCAGGGCGGCTCCGAAGCTGTGGCCGAAGACGACGAAGGGCCCGGAGCCGACCGCGGTGCGGACCCGGTCGGCCGTGCCGTGCACGGCCGCCTCGAAGGTGGGGTAGAAGGGCAGGCCGAACTCCTCTTCACGACCCGGGAGTTGGATCGGTACGGCGGTCAGGTCCGGGGTGGAGAGCGCCTTCCAGCGGCGGTAGACGCCCGCGCCCGCTCCCGCGTACGGCAGGCAGATCAGCCGGGTGGTCACACGGCCCCCTGCGGCAGGCCGGTGCGGGGCTGTTCCAGGACGCGGGTGCGGTAGCGGATCGTGGTGCGGTACGGCTCGTCGTGGGCGAGGAGTTCGCGGTGCAGCCGGGCGATCCGGTGGTGCGGTACGCCGGGCCACAGGTGGTGGACCGTGTGGAAGCCGTCGCCGTGCGGGTGGAAGAGCAGCCGCTGGCGGAGGCCGATGTTGCTGACCGTGCCGCCGAAGACGGTGTCGGCCTCGCGGTAGACGTGCTCGTTGGCCTCGCCGACGAAGCGCAGGGCGGGCAGTCCGACGAGGTGGGTGGCGAGCCAGCCGAGTCCGGCGGCGAGCGCCCAGCCGGTGCCGCCCATGAGCCGGGCGGGCAGCACGAGGACCAGGGCGCACCACAGGAAGGGCAGCGCCGTGGTGAGGGGCGCGGATCCCATGGACTCCAGCCAGCCGCGCTGGTAGGCGCCGAACCGCCGGATCATGCCGAGGGTGTACGGCAGGACGCCCGAGCGGTCGAGGTTCTCGAGGTCGAGTTCCTCGTAACGGGTGCGGTCGGGGTCCTCGGCGGTGCCGAAGCGTCCGTGGTGCAGCAGATGGCTCGTCCGGTAGTCGGCGATCCGGGCGCCGGTCGGCGCCCCGGCCAGCACGGTGGCCAGGATGTCGCCCGCCGTGCGGTGGCGCCGGCTCCAGTTGAAGTGGGACGCCTCGTGTACCAGGCATTCGAGCGCGCGCAGCTGGCGCGCCGCGAGGAGGACGGCGACGGGGAGGGCGAGGGCGAGCGCCCACCAGCCGGCGTCGCGGACGGCCGGCGAGGTGGCCGCGAGCAGCAGGACCACGACGCTCAGGTGGTCCAGGACGGCGGTGCCGGTGGTGCGCCACAGCCGGGTCGTGTGCGCCTCGGCGATCGTGTCGCGCAGCTGCGACGGGTTGCGGTAGCCCCTCTTGTAGGCGGTCTCGGGCAGGCCGAGACGAGCGCCCGGTGGTGACGAAAGCATGGAAATCCCCCAGGGTGCGGTGTAAAAGGGCGGCGGAGGCGCTGGGCTCTCCGCCGCCCGTGGTGCTGGTGAGAGGCGCGCGCTCTAGCGGCGCAGGGTGCGGCTGCGGCGGACGATGCGCGGACCGTCGTCCTGAGCGGCGGCAGCGGCGGCGTCCGGTGTGCCGGCCGTGTCGACGACGGCGGCGAGCCCGGCGACCGTCGGCGCCTGGAAGAACTCCTGGACGGTCAGCGGTACGCCGAACCGGGCGCGGATCCGGGTCAGGGCCTGGATCGCCAGGAGCGAATGCCCGCCCAGCGCGAAGAAGCTCTCCTGGCGGCCGACCCGGGCCAGCCCGAGGAGCTCCGCCCAGATCTCCGCGACCCCGCGTTCGGTGTCCGTGGCGGGGGCCGCGTACGCGAGACGGGTCGGGCGGACCCCGAGGGCGAGCAGGGCCCTCTTGTCCACCTTCCCGTTCGTCGTCAGCGGCAGCGCGTCGAGCACGCGGTACGCCGAGGGCACCATGTAGTCCGGCAGCGCCGCCTCGGCGCAGCCGCGCAACTGCGCCTCGTCGGGCGCGAGCACCCCGGCCTCCGGGACCACGAAGGCGATCAACTGCCGCCCCACGGAAGGGATGTCGACGGGCAGGACACGGGCCTGGTCGACCGCCGGGTGCGCCGAGAGCGCCGCCTCGATGTCGCCCAGCTCGATCCGGAAACCCCGGATCTTCACCTGGTCGTCGGTCCTGCCGTGGAACTCCAGCATCGCGTCCCGCCGCCAGCGCGCCAGGTCGCCCGTGCGGTACATGCGCGAGCCGGGCGGACCGAACGGGTCGGCCACGAACCGTTCGGCGGTCAGCCCCGGGCGGCCCAGATAGCCGCGCGCCAACTGCGCCCCCGCCAGATACAGTTCGCCGGTCACGCCCGGGGGCACCGGCTGGAGCCTCGCGTCGAGCACGTACACCTGGACGTTCTCGATCGGTCGCCCGATCGGCGTGCGGTCGTGGACGTCGACGCAGTCCATCACGGTGACCGCGACCGTGCTCTCGGCCGGGCCGTAGCCGTTGAAGAAGGTGCGTCCTCCGGCGGTCCACTGCGGGACGAGGGAGCCGGCGTAGGCCTCCCCGCCGACCGAGACCAGCCGCAGTCCGGGCAGCCGCTCCGGATCCAGCAGCGGCAGCATCGCCGGCGGGAACTCCGCCACGGTGACGCCCGTGGAGCGCATCAGCTCCGTGAGCACCTCCGGGTCGCGGCGCTCCTCGTCGGAGGCCACCACCAGGGCGGCCCCGGAGAGCAGCGAGCAGTAGACGTCCTGGGCGTGCACGTCGAAGGTGGGCGCCGCGAAGTGCAGGAGTGTGTCGGCGTCGGTCACCTCGTACCGGCGGGTGAGAGCGTGGAAGAAGCTCACCACCGCGTGGTGCTCCACCAGGACGCCCTTGGGCAGCCCGGTGGATCCCGAGGTGTGCACCACGTACGCCGCATGGCGCCGGGTCAGCGGGCGCACCCGGTCCGCGTCGGCCGGATTCGACTCCTTGCCCGGGGTGTTCAGCAGGGCGGCGACCGACTCGACGGTGAACACGGCCACCGGCGCGGCGTTCTCCAGCGTGGCGGCGGTCCTGGCGGCGGGCGCGGCGGGGTCGATCGGCATGTAGGCGGCGCCGGACTTCAGCACGCCGAGCATGGCGGTCACCATGTCCGCCGAGCGCGGCAGCACCAGCGCGACCAGGTCCTCGGGGCCCGCGCCGGCCGCGATCAGATGGTGCGCCACCCGGTTGGCGCGGGCGTTGAGCTCCCCGTAGGAGATCGTCCGGCCGGCCCAGATCAGGGCGGGGGCCTCCGGTGCGCGCGCCACCCGGTCCTCGAACAGCTCGACGAGGGTGGCCGGGGCGACCGGGCAGGTCCGGGAGTTCCGCGTGACGAGCAGGTCGTCGCGCTCCTCGGGGGCCAGCAGGTCGACGGCGGCCAGACGGCGGCCGGGGTCGTCGGCGAAGGCCTCCAGGATCCGGACGAGCCGGTCGCCGAAGTCCCGCGCGCTCGCCTCCTCGAACAGGTCCACGCTGTACTCGACGTAAGCGTCCAGACCGTCGGGGGCGCCGTCCGGGGTGTGGCTCTCGGTGAGGTCGACGTGCAGGTCGAACACGGCCGAGTCCAGGTCGAGCGGGACCGGCTCGGCCCGTACGCCCGGCAGGTCGAGCAGGTCCTCGGTGTCGTTGTGCAGGGTGAGCATCACCTGGAACAGCGGGTGGCGGGTCATGGAGCGGACCGGGTTGAGCGCCTCGACCAGCCGCTCGAAGGGGATGTCCTGGTTCTCGTACGCGGCGAGATCGGTGGCCCGTACCCGGCCCAGCAGCTCCCGCAGCGTGGGGTCGCCGGAGGTGTCCGTGCGCAGCGCCAGCGTGTTCACGAAGAAGCCCACCAGCTCGTCGAGCGCCTCGTCGGTGCGGCCCGCGATCGGGCTGCCGATCACGATGTCCGTGCCGCCGCTGAGCCGGCCGATCAGGGCGGCCAGGCCGGTCTGGAGCACCATGAAGAGGCTGCTGTCGGTCTCCTCCACGCGCTCCAGGAGCCGCCGGTGCAGCGGTGCCGGAATCCGGAACGGCACCGTGCCGCCCTTGTTGCTCGCGGCCGCCGGACGCGGCCGGTCCACGGGCAGCACGGTCTCCTCCGGTGCGCCGTCGAGCGCCGTGCGCCAGAAGGCGAGCTGGCGGGCGACCGTGCTGTGCGGGTCGTCCTCGCTGCCGAGGAGGTCCTGCTGCCAGAGGGTGTAGTCGGGGTACTGCACGGGAAGCGGCGGGAGGTCGGGAGCCGCTCCCCGGGTCCGTGCGCGGTAGGCGGCGGCCAGGTCCCGCCACAGCGGGCCCATGGACCAGCCGTCGCCGGCGATGTGGTGGATCACCAGCAGGAAGACATGGGTGTCCGGACCGGTGACGAGGAGACGGGCGCGGACCGGCGGGTCGACCGTGACGTCGAAGCCCTCGCCCGCGGCCCGGGAGGCGGCGGCCGCCACCTCGTCGTCCGTGGTCTCGGTGACGACGAGCCGGGGGCGTGCCTCCACCGGGTCCAGGAGCTGCCGGCGGGGGCCGTCGGCCGAGTCGGGGAAGACCGTGCGCAGCGTCTCGTGGCGGGCGACGAGGTCGCCGAGGGCCGCCTCCAGGGCCGCGCGGTCGAGCGGACCGGTGAGCCGCAGCGCGGAGGGCATGTTGTACGCGGCCCGCTGGTCCTCGAACCGGTTGAGGAACCACAGGCGTTGCTGGGCGGACGACAGCGGTGCGGCGTCCGGGCGCTCCGCGCGGACCAGCGGCCTGCGCGCGCTGCCCGCCGCGTCGAGGGCCCGGGCGAGGGCCGCCACCGTCGGCGTCTCGAAGACGGCCCGGATGGGGAGTTCGACGCCGAGCTCCGAGCGGATCCGGCTGATCAGCCGGGTGGCGAGCAGCGAATGGCCGCCGCCGGAGAAGAAGTTGGCGTCGACGTCGTGCCACGGCCGGCCGAGCACCTCGCCGAAGAGGGCGCACAGCTCCTCCTCCCGCCGGCTCGCGGGCGCCCGGCCGGCCGCCTCCGGGGTGAAGGAGGGGGCGGGCAGAGCACGGCGGTCCAGCTTGCCGTTGGGGGAGAGCGGGAAGGCGTCCAGGACGACGAAGGCGCTCGGCACCATCGCGGAGAGCAGGAACTCCTCGGCGTGGCGGCGCAGTTCACCGGTGTCCGGGCTGCTTCCCGCGTCCGGTACGACGTAGGCGACCAGCTGCTTCCCCTCGGACCCCTCGTCCCGGGCGAGCACCGCGACCTGGGCCACCGAGGGGTGCTTGGCGAGCACCGACTCGATCTCGCCCGGCTCCACGCGGATGCCGCGGATCTTGACCTGGTGGTCGGCCCGGCCCTGGAACTCCAGGGCGCCGTCGGGCAGCCGCCGGGCGAGGTCGCCGGACCGGTACATCCGGGAGCCGGCCGGCCCGTGGGGGTCGGCGACGAAGCGCTCGGCGGTGAGGCCGGGGCGGTCCGCGTAGCCGCGGGCGACGCCCTCGCCGCCGATGTACAGCTCGCCCACGACACCGGCGGGCACCGGCCGCAGCCGTCCGTCGAGGACGTAGACCCGGGTGTTGGCGACGGGCCGGCCGATCGGGGCCGCCACGGGCCAGCGGGCGGGGTCGGCGGGCAGCGAGTGGACGGTCGCCCCGTGGGCCTCGGCGGGGCCGTACAGATTGTGCAGCCGTCGGCCGTTGCCCGTGTGGTGGGCGCGGGTGCGGTCGTCGAGGGTGAGCGCCTCACCGGCCTGCTGGACGTCGGTGAGCGAGGTCAGCGCGAGCCCGAGCTCCTCGGCGGCCTCGTACACCGCGTCGATGACCGGGGCGGGCGCGTACAGCTCGTTGACCTGATGGCGGTCCAGCCAGCGGGCGAGCTGTTCGGCGCTGCGCCGGGTGTCCTCGGTGGGCACCACGAGCGTCTTGCCGGAGATCAGCGTGGAGAGGATCTCCTGTACGGAGACGTCGAAGCCGACCGCGGTGAACTGGGCCGTCCTGACCCCGGTCATGCCGGCCATGGTGTCCCGCTGCCACAGGATCAGGTTGCGGGGCCCGGCGGCCGGCATCAGGACGCCCTTGGGGCGGCCGGTGGAGCCGGAGGTGTAGATGACGTACGCCGTGTTCAGGGCGGTGAGCGGCGCGGTGCGCTCCGCGTCCGTGGGGTCGGTGGCCGGGCGGGCGGCGGTCTCCGCGATCAGCGCGGGGTCGTTCAGCAGCAGCCGCTCGGCGCCCTCCGGCACCAGGCCGGCGGTCCGGGAGTGGGCGATCGTCAGCGCCGGGGCGGCGTCGCCGAGGAGATAGGCGACGCGGTCGCGCGGGTAGTCCGGGTCCACCGGGACGTAGGCCGCGCCGCTCTTGAACACGGCGAGCAGCGCCACGATCATCTCCGGCGAGCGGGGCACCAGCAGCGCGACGGACCGCTCCGGGCCCGCGCCCCGGGCGATCAGGGTGTGGGCGAGCCGGTTGGCGCGCTCGTTCAGCTCGGCGTAGGTGAGGGTCTCCTCCTCGAACACCACCGCCGTCGCGCCGGGCGTCCGGGCGGCCTGCTCCTCGACCAGGGCGGGCAGGGTCGCCCCGGCGACGGGGGCCTCGGTGGCGTTGTGGCCGGTGATCTCCCGGGCGTGCTCCTCGGGAGCGAGCAGGGCGATGTCGTCGACGCGGGCCCCGGGCGTCGTCAACTGGGCGCGGAGCACGGTGAGGTAGTGGTCCGCCATCCGCCGTACGCGGTCCTCGTCGTAGAGGTCCCGGCTGTAGACGAAGCGGCAGACGGTGGATTCGGGTCCGGCCTCGAAGTGCGCTTCGAGGTCGAAGCGGGTGACGCGGTCCTCGATCTCCAGGAAGCGGACGTCCAGTCCGGGCGCGCCGGCCTCCTCGCGGAGGTCGAGGTAGTTGCACATGACCTGGAAGACCGGGTTGAGACCGGGGTCGCGGTCGGGGGCCAGCTCCTCCACCACCCGGCCGAAGGGCGCCTCCTGGTTGGCCTGCGCGGACAGCAGGTTCTCGTGCGTGCGCCGCTGGAGTTCGGCGAGCGTCGCACCGCCCGGCACCCGGTTGCGCAGCGCCACCGTGTTCACGAAGAACCCGACGACGCCCTCGAACTCCTTACGGGTCCGGTTGGCGACGGGCGCGCCGACGATGATGTCCTCCTCGCCGGTGTAGCGGTGCAGCAGGACGTCGAACGCGGTGAGCAGCACGCTGAACGGGGTGACCCCGTCGCGTCGGCACACCACCTTCAGCTGCCGTTCCAGGTCGTCCGGGAGCGTGGCCAGGAGCGTGGAGCCCTCGAAGGTGGGCCGGGCCGGGCG
>MUNB01000544.1 GCA_002154345.1 Streptomyces griseus | reverse complement strand
GGCGACCGGCGCCGGTCGCCGGACTTTCCTAGCCGATCCGGTAGACGTCCCCGTACACCTTCCACCGCAACGGCGTCTCCAGCCCGAGCTTCCCCTCCCGTACGAAGACCCGCTGCGCGGTCTCCACCCGGCTGGTGTCCGTGTGCGAGGGCTCCCGGCCGATCGCGGCGACCCGGGCGTCGAGAAACGCGTTCAGATACGCCTGCTCGTCGCCGCCCCGCGCGGGCGTCCTGGCCGCCGCCATCGCCTCGCGGCGCATCGTGCGGAAGCCGACCGTGCCCTCCGTGTCGCCCTCGCCGTGCATCACGTACGCGTCGTAGTAGATGAACTGGCCGAGCGCCCCGAGCCCGTCCCGCTCGGCCCGCCGCACCGCCGGGCCGAAGTACAGGGCGTCGCGCTCCGCGTCCTGCGCCGCGCGGAAGGCGGGGTCGTCGGCCGCCTTCGCCCAGGCCCGGGTGAACGGACGGCCGAGCCCCGTGTGCGCGTCGCTGCCCTCCACCGCGCGCAGCGCCGGAAGGAACCGCTCCAGCGGATTGCCGGGGCGCGCCTTCGCGTACCGCTCCACGACCTCCCTCATGTCACCGGTGCCGGAACAGAATCCGATGATGCCCGCCGTGTACCCCCGTCCGTCCCCGATGTCCTCGATGTACGGGTACTGCGCCTCCCAGTCCAGCGAGGAGTTCTCCGCGCTGGAGACCAGCCGCATCGCGATCCGCTTCTTCGCCGGGTCGTTCAGCCCCTCGTCCGGAGCCTTCGACGAGGACGCGGAGCAGCCGGCGAGTGCGGCGGCCGTGAGGAGCGTGGCGGCGAGGGGCGGGCGCAGGGCCCGGACGAAGTGCTTCACCCGCCCAGCCTGCCAGGCCGGCGCCGGGCCGCGGGCCGGGGTCAGGGAGCCGGCCGGGGTCCGTCGGCTGTAGCGTCAGGGGCATGGAAGATCAGTCTGTTGTGGATGTCGGCGATGTGCGCCTCGCTTACCGGACCTGGGGCGATGCGTTCGGCTCGCCCGTCGTGCTGCTGCACGGCCTCGGCGGTTCGGCCGCGAACTGGGAGGCGGCCGGCGCCCTGCTGGGCCAGGAGTGGCGGGTCTTCGCCCTGGACCTGCGCGGCCACGGCGAGAGCGACTGGCCCGACGACTACGACCTGGAGCTGATGACCGAGGACGTCGTGGGCTTCCTCGACGAACTGGAGCTGGACCGGGTCGGCCTCGTCGGCCACGGCATGGGCGGGGTCGTCGCCCGGCTGCTGGCCGAGGAGCACTCGGACCGGGTGGAGCGGCTGGTGCTGGTGGAGACCCCGGCCCCGTTCCCCGGCGACCCGGGGCCGGCGGGGCGGGCCGAGGGCCCGGTGGACTACGACGAGAACGCGGTGCCCGCCGTACGGGACCAGCTCGCCGACCCGGGCCCGGACGCGGCCGAGGCCCTCGGCGACATCGTCTCCCCGACGCTCATCATCACCGGTGGCCCGGAGAGCACGATGGAACAGCACCGCCAGGCTGATGTGGCCTCCCTGATCCCGGACTGCCGGCTGATCACGGTCCCGGGCGGCCACCGGATGCACGAGACCCGGGCCGACCAGGTGGCCGCGCACATCACGGAGTTCTTCACCAGCTGAGGGGCGCTTCGGCCGCGCGCGGCGGTCGCGGTGGTCAGGGCCGGATGATCCTGCGGATCAGCTCCGGCGTCCACTCGACGTACTCGATCTCCGCTCCGTCGGCATGGCGGGCGTAGAGGAACCGCCCCGTCGGGCCGCCGGTCTCGGGGGTGGTGACCGTGGCGTCGGCGGACTTCAGGGTGGCCTGCAGAGCGTCGAGATCGTCGACGACGACCGTCGCGGAGGCATGACCGTACCGCGCGCGCTCCTCGGCCGGTCCCGCGATGACCAGGAAGTTCCCGATGGCGGCGAGGCCGATCTCGTGGAAGGCCAGCCGCAGGTGGGGCTGCTCGCCGGTGAGCTCCTCCAGCAGCGGCAGTGCCTGGTCGAGGTCGTCGGTCCAGAGGCGTGCGTATGTCCTGAGGATGGTCATGAGGGCGCTCCCAGCGGTCTCTTCCCGTGTCCTGGAAACCGTAGGCGGGTGGATCGGCCGACGGGAAGAACGCACTTTTCGGTGAGAGAGGCACCTGAACGAAACCGTGCGGCACGCAGGGGCAGGCCGGGGCAGCCGAGGCGCGCCGACCCGGACGGGCCCAGTCTCCGCCGCTCTCCGCCGTTCTCCGTCCCTCTTTCCGCTGCCCTCAGCCGCCCGGAGGCCGCCAGTCCGGACGGCGGCCGCTGAGGCCGATCACCCGGTCCAGCAGCGGGGCACCGTCCGGCACCAGGACCGGCGGCCCGAAGATGCCCCCGCGGTCCGGGTCGTCCTCGTCCGGAGCGAGCAGGGCCGCGCAGGACCGCAGCTCCGCCTCGCCCGCCGCGTACGGCTGCCCCGTCGACCGGGCCAGGTCCCAGCCGTGGACGACGAGTTCGTTGAGCGCGACCGCCCCGGCCACCTCGCCGGGCAACTCCACGCCGCCCGCCCGGGTCATGCCCGTCCAGGCGTCGGGGGAGCGCCAGGCCGCCGCCACCTCTTCCAGCCGCCGGGGCAGCGCCTCTCGCCAGTCGTCGTCGAGGACGGGCAGGGCGGCGTCCGGAGAGGCGGCGGTGCTCGCGCCGAGATCCTTGCGGGCGGCGTCACGGAAGGCGGCGGCGAGCCCGGCGAGATGGCCGAGCAGCTCCCGTACGGTGTAGTCGGGGCAGGGGGTGGGGCCGTGCAGCCGCCCGTCGTCGACCGGACCGAGCAGCCCGGCGATCCGCCGGGCGGCCGGTGCCAGGTCCAGCGGGACGGAGGCCGACGCGGAAGTCTCGTGCGTATCCATACAGGGCAGACCCCTCCACCCCCGGAAACTCATCGGCCGGCCGGCCGACCGACCGCCCGGACCGCGAGGCGGGCGACGCAACCCGGCACATAGCGGAAGGTTCCCGGCCGGACTCTTGTCGGAGGGCCCCACGCCATGTCATACAGGTCTGGACCATTGCTGTCCGGATGGAAGGCACCCCCGTGCAACGCCCCCACATATCTGCCGCGTTGGCCTGTTCCGCCCTGCTCCTCGCCCCCCTCCTCTCCGCCTGCGGTGGTACCGCCGAAGCCGACACCCAGCCCCCCGGCACCCCCGAGGGCGTGACCGCCCAGGCCAGCAGCTCCACCTCGGTGCACGTGATGTGGAAGGCCGCATCCGACGACGAGAAGGTCGCCGGCTACGAGATCTACCGGGGAAAGTCCAAGGTCAAGAGCGTCCCCGCGACCAAGACCATGATCGACGTCGACGGGCTGACGGCCTCGACGGACTACACCTTCAGCGTCCGGACCAAGGACACGGCCGGAAACCTCTCCGCGCCCAGCAAGGCCGTCCCCGTCACCACCCAGGCCACCCCGCCCAAGGACGACACGCCTCCCACCGCCCCGGCGAAGCTGGCGGGCCGCGCCGACGGAAGCCGCGCCGCCACCCTCACCTGGGGCGCGGCCAAGGACGACGTCGGCGTCACCTCGTACGACATCTACCAGGAGGACTCCCGGATCCACAGCGTCGCGGGCACCGAGACCTCGGCGAAGGTGACGGGCCTGCGCCCCGGGACCGTCTACACCTTCACCGTCCGGGCCCGCGACGCCTCCGACAAGTCCTCGGCCGACAGCAACGCGTTCGACCTCACCACCGAGTCCGCCCCCGGCGCGCCCGCGAGCACCGCTCCCACCGGTCTGCGCACCGAGATCGGCAAGGAGGGCGCGGAGTTCACCCTCGACCTGTCCTGGGACCAGCCCGACACGGGCGGTGTGATCCCCGCCTACGAGCTCTACCTGAACGGCAAGCTGACCACCACCATCGTCTGGGGCGGCACACCCCCGAAGGGCCGGGCCACCTACCGCCTGAACCTCCCCGACCCGGCGGGCACCCGCTACTCGCTCAAACTCAGGGCCAAGCTTCCGGACGGCAAGTGGGGCGACTTCTCGGCCCAGCCGACGGTGGTCCTGACGGACTGACACCGCTCGCGGCATCCGCCTTCCAGGCGTGCGGCCCCGCACACCCTGTGGTCCATTGATCCGGAAGGGCCGGCGGACCGAAGGGGCTGAACCATGGTCCGGGGAGACGACCTGGGCACACGGGCCGATGCGCTGATGGAGGGGCTGAGCGCCGACAGGGGACGGCTGACGGCCATTCCCTCCGCCGTCGTCCCGTACGCCCGCGCCGAACCGCATCTGCGCTTCCACCCCGAGCAGGACCCCAGGGAGGCGCGGGGCCCGCTCGTCACCCGTCCGGAGTCCCTGCGCCCGTCCGGAATTCCCCTCACGTCACCCCCGGCGACACGGGCCCCGGATGCGAACCCGCGGCCGACGGTCCGGCCTGCCTCCGGGAGGGCCGGGCGAGCGAGCCGGCCTTCGTCGCGAGCGGTGGCCCGCCCCCGCTGGTCAACGGCCCGGCGAAGGCCGCCGACTCCGCAGGGGGTGCCGCATGAGCAGCGCGGCGGACACGAGACCCGCACCGGAGGAAGAGCCCCCGGCCAAGAAGAAGTTCACCTTCCCCAGCGCGCTCACGATCCTCGCGGTCGTCACCCTGGCCGTCTGGGCCCTGACCTTCCTGATCCCGCCCGGGGCCTACGACCGTAACGAGGACGGCGCACCCGTCCAGGGCACCTACCACCGGGTCGACTCCGACCAGAGCTTCGTCGACCGCCTGAACGACCTCTTCCTCTCCCCGGTCAACGGGCTCTACGGCGTTCAGGACGCGAAGAAGACGGGCGAGGTCGGCCCGGACCTGGCCGGCGAACTGTACGGGAGCGCGGGCGTCTTCCTCTTCGTGCTGGCCATCGGCGCCTTCATCACCGTGGTGTTCGCCACCGGCGCCCTGGACCGGGGCATCGGCCGCCTGGCGCACCGGCTGCGCGACCGCGGAGCGCTGCTCATCGTGGGCGTGATGCTGGTCTTCGCGCTGCTCGGTACGGTCGAGGGCTTCGCGGAGGAGACGCTCGGCTTCTACGGCCTGATCATTCCGCTGATGCTGGCCCTCGGCTACGACCGCATGGTGGCCACCGGCACGATCATCCTGGGCGCGGGCATCGGCGTGCTCTGCTCCACGGTCAACCCCTTCGCCACCGGAGTCGCGTCCTCCGCCGCCGATATCTCGCTCGGCGACGGCATCGTGCTGCGCGCGATCATGTGGGTGGTCCTGACGGCGGTGACGATCGCCTACGTCGTCCGGTACGCGAACCGCGTCCGCGAGAACCCCGACCGCTCGCTCTCCGGCTTCCTCCCCGGCGATCGCGAACACAACGCGGCGGACGCGGCGGAGCCCCCGGAGCTGACGCGACTGCACCAGATCGTCCTGGTCCTGGTCGGCCTGGTCTTCGCCTTCATGATCTTCTCGGTCGTCCCCTGGTCCAGCGCCCTCACCGGCGACGCCGACGCCACCCCGTACGGCTTCGAACTCGGCTGGTCTTCCCCCATCTGGCCGCCCTGTTCCTGGTCGCCGCGGTCCTGGTGGGCGTCGTCGCCCGGTTCGGCGAGCAGCGGCTCAGCGCGACGATCATCCAGGGCGCGGCCGACTTCATCTCCCCGGCCCTGGTCATCGTCCTCGCCCGCGGTGTCACGGTCATCATGAACAACGCGCAGATCACCGACACCGTGCTGCACTCGATCGAAGGAGTGGTCTCGGGCACCTCCTCGGCGCTCTTCGCGGTCTTCGTCTTCCTCGTCAACCTGCCCCTCGCCTTCCTCATCCCCTCCACCTCCGGCCACGCCACCCTGGCGATGCCGATCCTGGCCCCGCTCGCCGACTTCGCCGGAGTCTCCCGCGCCGTGGTCGTGACCGCCTGGCAGGCGGCGAGCGGCTGGATGAACCTCTGGGTCCCGACGACGGCGGTCACCATCGGCGGGGTGGCCCTGGCGAAGATCGGCTACGACAGATACCTGCGGTTCGTCTGGCCGCTGCTGGCCGTGCTGTCCATCCTGATCTGCGGGTTCGTGGCGCTGGGGGCGGTGTGGACGTGAGGGGGCGGGGCCGGTGAGCCGCCCGGCTCAGATACCGCCCCGGCCCTCTTCCTCGGTCGGCAACGGGAACAACCTGGCGACCACGGCCACCGCCATGGAGCCCGCCGGACGCTCGGCGGGCTGTCGGTCGCGCTCGCGGTAGGGAGCCAGCAGGGCGCGGACGGACGCGGCCAGTTCGGCCGTCTCCTGCGGGGTGAGGTGGACCACGGCGTCGAAGGACTCCTCGGAGAGTTCCGGCGATTCCTGCCCGGAGGGCCGGTCCGACGACTCCCAGCGAAGCCGCCACGGCCTGCGGCGCCCCCCGCTGTGCGGAGCTTCCTCGACCAGGCCGTGCTTGGCGAGTTGACGCAGATGGAACGAGCAGAGACCGGAGCTGTGTCCGAGGCGTGCGGCGGCCTGGGTCGAGGTGACCGTGCCCAGCTCGGCGAGCAGATCGAGCAGCGCCACCCGTACGGGATGGTCGGGAAGCGGGCGGCGGGCGGAGGCCAGTGGACGGTTCTCATCAATCACTTTGCAAAGAGTGCTACTTTGCAAAGCATTCGGTCAAGTCGGTCCGCAACGGGCCGGTATCCCGGCCTCGTTCGGGCGGACGCGCGTGAAAGGCGTTGATATTCCATGGGTGTTCGGCACGACGACTCCTCTCAGGACCGTCGAGTGCGGGTGCAGGGCCGCCCCGTCGATTCCTTTCCGCGGTTCGTGCCGGAGGCCGAACGGGGCACGGTGCGCCGCATCACCGTGGTCGGTGAGGACATCCTGCGGCGGCGGTGCCGGGAGGTCACCGAGTTCGGCACACCGGAACTCGCCCGGCTGGTCGACGACATGTTCGCCACGAACCGGGTGGCCGAGGGCGCGGGGCTCGCCGCCAACCAGGTCGGCGTGGACCTGCGGCTGTTCGTGTGGGACATCACGGACGACTGGGGGGTGCGCCACGTGGGACACATCGCCAACCCGGTCCTGGACGAGATCCCGGCCGAACACCGTCGGCTGGTCGACGAATCCGAGGGCTGTCTGTCCGTGCCCGGCCCCTACCGTGTGGTGCCCCGCCCGGACCGTGCCGTCGTGCGGGGCCGTGACAAGGACGGCGAACCGCTGGTCATCGAGGGCCGGGGCTACTTCGCCCGGTGCCTCCAGCACGAGACGGACCATCTGCACGGGCGTCTCTACCTGGACCGGCTCGCCCAGCGGGAGCGTAAGGCGGCCCTGCGGGAAATGGCGGAGGCCAAGGACGAGGTCTTCGCCCGACGCGCCGAGCGGGCGGCGCGGCTGGGCACGTGACCCCGGCCGGGAACACCACCGCCCCCGGCGCCGTGCGGGGCCGGGGGCGGTGTTCGTGCGTCGTGACGGGTCAGCGCAGTTGCTCGTACGCCGGCAGCGTCAGGAAGTCCGCGTAGTCCTGGTCCAGGGAGACCTGGAGCAGGAGGTCGTGGGCCTGCTGCCACTTGCCTGCGGTGAAGGTCTCCTCGCCGATCTCCGCGCGGATCGCGGCCAGTTCCTCGGCGGCGACCTTGCGGGCCAGGTCGGCCGTGGCGTGTTCGCCGTTCTCGAAGACCACGTCCGCGTTGATCCACTGCCAGATCTGCGAGCGGGAGATCTCGGCGGTGGCCGCGTCCTCCATCAGGTTGAAGATGGCGACCGCGCCCAGGCCGCGCAGCCAGGCCTCGATGTAGCGGATGCCGACCGCGACGGCGTTGCGCAGGCCGTCGTAGGTGGGCCTGGCGTCGAGGGTGTCGATGGCGATCAGGTCGCCGGGCGCCACCGAGACGTCCTCGCGCAGCCGGTCCTTCTGGTTCGGCTTCTCGCCGAGGACCGCGTCGAAGGAGGCCAGCGCGATCGGGACGAGGTCGGGGTGGGCGACCCAGGAGCCGTCGAAGCCGTCGCCCGCCTCGCGGTCCTTGTCGGCCTTGACCTTCTCGAAGGCCACCTTGTTGACCTCGGCGTCCCGGCGCGAGGGGATGAAGGCCGCCATGCCGCCGATCGCGTGCGCGCCGCGCTTGTGGCAGGTGCGGACCAGGAGTTCGGTGTACGCCCGCATGAACGGGGCCGTCATCGTCACCGCGTTGCGGTCCGGCAGGACGAACTTGGCGCCGCCGTCACGGAAGTTCTTGACGATGGAGAAGAGGTAGTCCCAGCGGCCCGCGTTCAGCCCGGCGGCGTGGTCGCGCAGCTCGTAGAGGATCTCCTCCATCTCGTACGCGGCGGTGATCGTCTCGATCAGGACGGTGGCGCGGACCGTGCCCTGCGGGATGCCGACATAGTCCTGGGCGAAGACGAAGATGTCGTTCCAGAGGCGGGCCTCCAGGTGCGACTCCGTCTTGGGGAGGTAGAAGTACGGGCCCTTGCCGAGGTCGATCAGGCGCTGCGCGTTGTGGAAGAAGTAGAGGCCGAAGTCGACCAGCGCACCGGGCACGGAGACGCCGTCCAGCTGGAGGTGGCGCTCCTCCAGGTGCCAGCCGCGCGGGCGCATGACGACCGTGGCGAGTTCGTCGGCGGACTTCAGCGCGTACGACTTGCCGGACTTCGGGTCGGTGAAGTCGATGCGGCGCTCGTAGGCGTCGGTCAGGTTGAGCTGGCCGAGGACGACGTTCTCCCACGTGGGGGCGGACGCGTCCTCGAAGTCGGCGAGCCAGACCTTCGCGCCCGAGTTCAGGGCGTTGATGGTCATCTTGCGGTCGGTCGGACCGGTGATCTCCACCCGGCGGTCGTTCAACGCGGCCGGAGCCGGCGCGACCTTCCAGGAGTCGTCCGCGCGGACCGCCGCCGTCTCGGGCAGGAAGTCCAGCGTGGAGGTACGGGCGATCTCGGCGCGGCGCTCCCCGCGCCGGGCGAGCAGCTCATTGCGGCGCGGAGTGAACTGCCGGTGCAGTTCCGCCACGAACGCGAGGGCCGCGTCGGTCAGGACCTCTTCCTGCCGGGGCAGGGGCTCGGCATCGACGATGGCCAGCGTGGACGGCGCTGGTGCGGACATGAGCTGTCACTCCTTCAGCGGGCGGCGGCGTCATGGCCGCCGGGTCGCCTGATACGGCACGGCGTGCCATGGCTCCGAGATACGGCCGTGGGCGCCGTCTGAGGTTCAGAGGGCTTCTGACCAGTGGATAGTAGTTTCCTCATGGTGGAAGTTCAATGGTTTGTTGATGTCGAGATTCTCCGGGTCGACAGAAACGGACGGGCGGCGGCGCAGCGTGCCAGCGCGGCCACGGACGGTGGACGGCACGCGGGCCCGTGCGGTCACTCCAGGTGCTTCAGATCCTGCGAGGTGTCGATGTCGTACGCCTCGGCCACATCCGAACACTCCACGAGCGTGATCGCATCGCGGTGCTCCCGCAGATACACCCGCGCGCCCCGGTCGCCCACCGCCCCCGCGGCGATGTCCGTCCACCGGTCCGCGCCGAACAGCACCGGATGGCCCCGCTCCCCGTCGTACGAGGCGGCCGCCAGGCTCGCCCGTGAGCGGTACGCCAGACGCACCCGCGCCACCGCCTCCGCCCCGATCCCCGGCTGATCGACCAGGAGAACGAGCGCCGCATCCGCGTCCGTCCCGCTCAGTGCGGCCAGGCCCAGGCGGAGCGAGGAGCCCATGCCCTCCTCCCAGTCCGGGTTCACCGTCACCGCGCAGCCCGGGAGGTCCGCGCGGGCCCGCACCTCGTCGGCCGCCGCGCCCAGCACCACGTGCAGCGGGCCGCAGCCGCCGTTGCGCAGGGAGCGCACCGCGTGCTCGATCAGCGGGCGGCCCCGGTGCTCCAGCAGCGCCTTGGGCCGGCCGCCGAGCCGACGGCCCCCTCCGGCGGCCAGCAGCAACCCCGCGACCTTGGGGTTCTTCGCCGTGGAGCGCGTGTTCGTAGCCATGTCCGTAACCATGGGGTCTGGATACCACTGAGCCCTTCGCACACGCGACACGCATGTCACCCTCAGGGGTAACCCTGATTTCTTTCCGTGGGCTGGCGCGCACTGCCTGTCATGGCGTTAACTTGCGGGCGAACCCGGGGACTTGGCCACCACCCGGGATCGGGGGTCACACCGGCACAAGGACGTGCGAGGGGGAGTGCTGTGTTGCGAAGCGTGGGGCAGAAGCGGCTGACCGGCAGCGGCGAGGACCCGAGAGTGACCGAGCTGCGGATGGCCGTGTCCCGGCTCCGCCGGGAGCTGGCCGGGCTCCGGGCCGAATTCCCCGACCGGCCGATCGCCGAGGACGAGCTGGCGGCCCTGGATGCGATGGCCGTCAGCGGCGTGCCGGAGATCCCCCGGATGCGCCGTTCCCTGCTGCTGATCGCCGGGGCGATCGGCTCGGTGAGCGCGCTGGCCGCGGCCCTGCGCGAGGTGCGCAACGCGGTCGACCTCTTCGGAGAGCCCCCGCGCGGCTGACGGCAGGAAGCCTTCGTGCCCGCCGCGCGGCCGAACCGCCCGGCGTGGCCCGTCAGCGGCGGATGAGCCTGCGGGCCGTGGCCGCCGCGACCGCCGCCGTCCGCGAGTCGACGCCCAGCTTGGCGTAGATGTGCACCAGGTGGGACTTCACCGTGGCCTGGCTCAGGAACAGCCGCTTGCTGATCTGCAGGTTCGACAGGCCCTCCCCGACCAGCTGGAGCACCTCCAGCTCCCGCCGGGTCAGCGCCTCGGCCGGGGTGCGCATCCGGTCCATCAGCCGGTGGGCCACCGAGGGCGCCAGCGCCGAGCGGCCCGCCGCCGCCGTGCGCACCGCCGCCGCCAGCTCCTGCGGCGGCGCGTCCTTGAGCAGATAGCCGCTCGCCCCGGCCTCGACCGCCGCCAGGATGTCCGCGTCGGAGTCGTAGGTGGTGAGGATCAGGACCCGCGGGCCGTCCGGCAGCGCGGTGATCGTCGCGGTGGCCTCCGAGCCGTGCAGGCCCGTGCCGAACTGGAGGTCCATCAGGACCACGTCGAAGCCGCCCGCCGCCGCCAGGGCGACGGCCTCCTCGGCGGTGGCGGCCTCACCGGCGACCCGGAAGTCCGGCTCGGTGTCCAGGACCGCCCGCAGCCCCGCCCGGACGACCGGGTGGTCGTCCGCGAGCAGCAGCCGGATCGCCTCCGCGCCCGCGCCCCCGGTCATGCCGCACGCTCCGTTTCCGCGACGGGCAGCGGCAGGGTGAGCGCCACCGCCGTGCCCTGGCCGGGCGCCGACTCCACGCTCAGCGCACCGCCGAGCGATCCGGCGCGCGCCCGCATCGCCGGCAGCCCGAAGCCGCCGTCGCCGCTCTCGTGCACCGGCGCCCCGGACGGGTCGAAGCCCTGCCCGTCGTCCACGACGTCCAGCGCCACCGAGGTGTCCATGAAGCTCAGGGTGATCTCCGCCCGCCCGGCCCGCGCATGGCGCACCGTGTTCGCCAGAGCCGACTGCGCGGTCCGCAGCAGCGCCACCTCGTACGGGGTCGGCAGCTCCACCGGAGTGCCGCTGACCGCGAACCGTACGGTCAGGTCCGGTGCGGTCGTACGGGCGCAGAGCCGCTCCAGCGCGGCGGCCAGCGAACCGTGCTCCAGATCCGGCGGCGTCAGGGCGCGGACGAAGGACCGGGCCTCGGCGAGATTGGCCTGCGCGGCCTCGCGGGCGGCACGGACATGCGCGGCGGCCGGGGCGTCCTCGGGCAGCGAGCGCTCGGCCGCACGCAGCAGCAGCTGGATGCTCGACAGACCCTGGGCCAGCGTGTCGTGGATCTCCCGGGCGAGGCGTTCGCGCTCGGCGAGCGTCCCGGCGGTACGTTCCGCCTCGGCCAGGTCGGCACGGGTGGCGACCAGCTCCACGATCAGTTCACGCCGCCGTTCGCTCTCCCGGAACAGGGCGTCGTACCCGAGGACCGTGGCGACGGCGACCGCCGCGCCGATCAGCGGCCCGATGAACGCGCCGGGCGCGATCTCCTGCCGGTGCACGACGAAGCTGGTGATCGCGGCGGCCGCGGTGACCACGACGGCGGGCAGCGCCCAGCGCATCGGCAGGAAGTGGAGCTGGAGGAAGTAGAGCGGGAAGGCCACCCACAGGGCGTCTGGCGACAGCACCAGCAGCGCCGCCCACAGGACCCACAGCCCGCCCAGCCACCGCGCCCCCGCCCGGCTCCCCGGCTGTACGGAGGAGGTCAGCGCCCCCGCCGCGTACAGCGCCGCCGTCAGCAGCGTCACGGCCACGACCGCCGCCGTGTCCGGCGCGTCCTCGCTCACCGCGCGCACCACGACCAGGGCCAGCAGCCCCGCCAGCAGCGCGTGCAGACAGAGCCGCAGGGCTGCCGTGACGTGGGTGTGCGATCGCGAATCCATGGTTCGTCCAGCGTAGCCGCGACCTTCCCGGCCCCGGTCAATCGAAAGGTTGATCCCGGGCCCGTCCGCCGCGCGATGTTTTCCCGCCCGCGCCGCACGACGCTGGAGCCATGTTCGTCGCATGGAGAGACCTTCGCTTCGCCAAGGGCCGGTTCGCGCTCATGGGCACGGTCGTGGTGCTGATCACGCTGCTCGTGGGCCTGCTGTCCGGCCTCACCGCCGGGCTGGCCCGGGAGAACACGTCCGCCGTCACCGGGCTCGACGCCGACCATCTGGCGTTCGCCGCGCCACCGGACGGGCAGGCGGAGTCGTTCGCCGACTCGACCGTCCGGGAGGACGACTGGCGGGCCTGGGCCGCCCGGCCCGGGGTCGAGGCCGCGCAGCCGGTCGGCATCCGGACCCTGAACGCCACCGCCGGTGAGCGGAGCGCCGCCGTCTCCGCCTTCGGCGTCGAACCGGACGGCACGCTCGGGCCGGACGGCATCGGGCCGGGGCGGGTCGTGCTCTCGGTGCGGGCGGCCGAGGACCTGGGAGCCGCCGCCGGTGACCGGATCAGGCTCGGCCGGGCCGAACGTCAGGTCGCCGCCGTCGCCACCGACGCCTCGTACAGCCACACCCCCGTCGTCTGGACCACCCTCGACGACTGGCAGCAGACCGGCCACGACGGCGCCGGGCCCGCCGAACAGGCGACCGTGATCGCCCTGACCACCACCGGTGGCGTCGACCTCGCGGCCGGGGACGAGGCGGCGGGCACCAGCACGCTCGCCCTCGACGACTCCCTCACCGCGATCGGCTCCTACCAGGCGGAGAACGGTTCGCTGCAACTGATGCGCGGCTTCCTCTTCGCCATCTCGGCCCTCGTCATCGGCGCGTTCTTCACCGTCTGGACGATCCAGCGCAGCGGCGACGTCGCCGTACTGAAGGCGCTCGGCGCGTCGACCCCGTACCTCCTGCGCGACGCGCTCGGGCAGGCCGTGGTGATGCTCGCCCTCGGTACGGGTCTGGGCACCGCGCTCGCCGCCGGGGCCGGCGCCCTGATCGGCGGGGGAGCCGTGCCGTTCGTGCTGGACGCGGCGACCGTCCTCGTCCCGGCCGCCGTGATGATCGCCCTCGGCGCGCTCGGGGCCGCCCTGTCCGTCCGGCGGATCACCGCCGTCGACCCGCTCACCGCACTCGGGAGTGCCCGATGACGCTCACCCTGACCGACGTCACCCTCACCTACCCGGACGGCGAGGGCCGGCTCACCGCCCTGGACCGGGTCTCGCTGGACGTACCGGCGGGCACGCTCACCGCCGTCGTCGGGCCCTCCGGCTCCGGCAAGTCCAGCCTGCTCGCGGCCGCCGCCACCCTGGTCACCCCGGACTCCGGCGAGGTCGTCGTGGCCGGGACGCCGGCCGGCGGGCTGAGCCGCGCGGGCCGGGCCGCCCTGCGGCGGGACCGGATCGGCATCGTCTTCCAGCAGCCCAACCTGCTGCCCTCGCTGACCGCCGCCGAACAGCTCCAGGCGATGCGCCACCTCTCCGGCGGCCCGGTGCGCGCCGCCCGCCGCCGGGCCCTGGAGCTGCTGGACGCGGTCGGACTGGCCGACCGCGCCGACCGGCGGCCGCACCAGCTCTCGGGCGGTCAGCGCCAGCGGATCAACATCGCGCGGGCCCTGATGAACGAACCGGCGGTCCTGCTCGTCGACGAGCCGACCAGCGCGCTCGACCACGAACGGGGTGCGGCCGTGCTCGACCTGCTGGTCACCCTGACCCGGGAGCGCGCCACCGCCACGGTGCTGGTCACGCACGATCGGGCGCACCTGGACCGGATGGACCGCACGGTGACGATGGACGACGGGCGGCTGACCGTACCGGCCCGGGGCTGACCGGCCCGGTCGGAGACGGGGTGGGGCGGGG
>MUNB01000543.1 GCA_002154345.1 Streptomyces griseus | reverse complement strand
GTGGGCGGGCTGTTCGGGCAGCACCATCGTGAGGTCGGAGGCGTGGATGCCGATGGCGTGCACCCGGTGGCCCTGGCCGGCCAGCAGGCGGGCGGTCTGGTGCATCCAGCCGGTGACGCCGCCGAGTTCGTCGGTGCTGTTGGAGACGATGAAGATGTCGCGGCTCATCGGCCGGCCCCCCGGTCGTGGTCGGTGGTGTGGCGGGAGGCCCGGCGGGCCGCGGGGCCGAAGACGGCCTCGACGGTCCTGCGGGCCGCGTCGCCCCGGTCGTAGGAGCCGAACCGCTCGGCGAACGCCCGGCGTTGACCGGCGAACCGGCTGTCGGACTTCTTGAGTTCCGCGAGGGCGGTGAACAGCTCGTCCTGGGTGGCGGTCACCGGCCCGGGGGCGTTCTCCCGCAGGTCGAAGTAGCTGCCGCGCTCGTCCGCGTAGGCGTCGAGGTCCGGGGCGAACAGCACGACGGGCCGGTCGAGCAGGACGAAGTCGAACATGATGGAGGAGTAGTCGGTGATCAACACATCGGTGAGTGCGAGGAGTTCACTCACATCGTGGTGACGTGAGACGTCGACGACGGTGCCGGGCGGGCAGACCGGCAGCCGGGCGGACTCCAGGTAGTGGGACCGCACCAGCAGGGTGTGGGTGTCGCCGAACCGCGCCGCGAACTCCCGTACGTCCAGCAGGAGTCGGCTCTTGCGCTGTTTGCCGGGGCCGCCCCGGAACGTCGGCGCGTACAGCACGGTCTTCTTGTGGTCGGCCAGAGCGAGCGCCTCGGCGAGCGGCGGTCGCGGCAGCCGCCCTTCGGTCTCGGACCGGTTCCGCTCGGCGATCAGGGCGTCGTTGCGCGGGTAGCCGGTGCGCAGGAGCCGTTCGTCGGGCAGCCGGTAGGCGCGGGCGAGGGTGTTCACGTCGTGCTCGGAACGGACGAGGAAGTGGTCGAAGCGGTCCACGGCCCGCTGGAGCCGTTCGCGCTGCGGGGCGTTCTGGAGCCGTACGCGGGTCTCGTCGAAGCCCATCCGTTTGTACGCGGAGCCGTGCCAGGTCTGGAGGTACGTGGTGTGCCGGGGCTTGCGCAGATGCTGCGGGAAGCCCTGGTTGTCGACCCAGTACTCCGCGCGGGCCAGCGCCCACAGATAGCGCCAGGACCAGCGGCGTACGAGGCGGGCGTCGTCCGGGAAGCCGGCCGGGGCGGGGTCGTAGGACCAGGTGGCGTGCAGCTTCAGGCCCTGGCGGCGGATCTCCTCGTACAGGGCGCGCGGGCTGTCGCCGTAGCAGGTGCCCATGTGGCTCTCGAAGACGACGGAGCCCCGGCGTACGGGGAGCCGGGTGAGCCAGCTGTTGTAGGCGGGGGCCTTGAACCCTCGGGAGCGGTAGCGGTCCAGGCGCTTGCGCAGGGCGCGGACGAGGAGCTTGGCCTTGCGGGCGGGCCGGAAGTGCGTGGCGTAGCGGACGAGGCGGTGGGCGGTGCGGGCCGGGCGGCGGCGGGCGGTCAGCCGGAGCGCGAAGTGGTCCTTGAGCGTGATGTAGGGCTCCCAGGTGTCCCCGGCGAGCCGCCCGAGCCGGGGCCGGGCGGCGAACCGTACCGCTCCGGCCACCTGGTCCTGCGGGGCGAACAGATCGCTGACGGACCGGGGCCCGTCGGCGTCTCCGGTCCGTACGGTCAGCCGCGCGTCCCACGCCGTGTCGCGGACGCCGACGGGGCGCAGCCGGCGCGAGACGTCGGCCCGCGCGCGCCAGATGATCCCGTTGCCGTCGTGCCGGACCTCCTCGACCGGGAACGCGACGGCGCGCGCCCCGCCCCGGGCCCGGAACTCCAGGGTGGCGGTGAGGGGG
>MUNB01000542.1 GCA_002154345.1 Streptomyces griseus | reverse complement strand
GTCCTGCGGGGTCGCGGGCGGGGGGACGGTCACCGGTTCTCCTCCACGCCGTGCTCCGTGTCCCGCTGTTCGGCCGCACGCTGTTCCGCGCCGCGCTCGGGAAGATCGTCCGGGGTCACGGTCCACCAGGGGAGTACGCGGTAGGCGGGCCGGGTGCTGATCTTCTCGTTGCTCCACGGGGGCGGGGCGATGGAGCTGGTGGCGGAGCGGAGCTGGATGCGTTCGATCGTGCCGCCGTAGTCGCGCTCGCTCAGCCGCAGCATCGCGATGCGCCGCACGTAGCGCTCGGAGAGATCGCCGCGCAGGCCGTTGGGGCGGTTCTCGCTGTCGTGGGAGTTGACGTAGAAGTCCCAGCCCCGGCGGAGCTCGTTCTGGGCCACATGGCTGGGGAAGAGGCTGCCGCGTATCGCTTCGCCGTCCTCATGGGTGAGGTTCATCCACCTCGTGGTGTGGCGGCCGTCGGCCCCCACCACATCGGCCCGCACATGGACCGCGACGTTCTGCTGGAGCGGGTTGGGCGCGAAGAGCTTCCAGTTCTGCTCGAACTCCGGGTAGATCCAGCGGTCGATCGACTTCCCGTGCTGCTTGGTCAGCGTGTTGGACGGGGCGACGTGCAGGAACACCATGGCCACCTGGGTGCAGGCGAGCAGCCCGATCAGGGACAGCGCCAGGGCCGCCACCACCTGGTAGGGGAAGGAGAGCCCCGCCATGCCCCGGCCCGTGTCCGAGGGCTCCGCCACCGGTGCCGAGGGCGGCGGTATGGCTTCGGGGGTGCTTCGCGCTTCCGCCGGCCGGTTCGACGCCTGCGGCCAGGCGTCCTTCCCCCCGCCCGCAGAGCTCCTGTCGTGGTCCGAATCCATCCCGCCCCGCTCACCGTCGATCACCACTCAGTTATCCACAGGGTTGACACCCTACGGGCCTCCGACTCACCATTGAAGTCAAGGAACCGAACGATCGGTCGGTAGGGAGCCCGGGATGGCGGCAGTGACTGCGGACCAGACGACGCAGAAGACGCTCGGCACGGCGGATGCGGTGGACGGGGCGGGCGCGGACCTTCTCGCGGCCTTCGACGCGACGGTCGCGGCGGACGAGCGGATCGAGCCGCGCGACTGGATGCCCGACGCCTACCGCGCGACGCTGGTCCGCCAGATGGCCCAGCACGCCCACTCCGAGATCATCGGCATGCAGCCCGAGGCCAACTGGATCACCCGGGCGCCCTCGCTGCGCCGCAAGGCGATCCTCATGGCCAAGGTGCAGGACGAGGCGGGCCACGGCCTGTATCTCTACAGCGCCGCCGAGACCCTGGGCACCAGCCGCGAGGAGCTGCTCGACAAGCTGCACGCGGGCCGCCAGCGCTATTCGTCGATCTTCAACTACCCCACGCTGACCTGGGCCGACGTCGGTGCGATCGGCTGGCTGGTGGACGGGGCGGCGATCACCAACCAGGTGCCGCTCTGCCGCTGCTCCTACGGCCCGTACGCCCGCGCGATGGTCCGCATCTGCAAGGAGGAGTCCTTCCACCAGCGCCAGGGGTACGAGCTGCTGCTCGCCCTCAGCCGTGGCACCGAGGCCCAGCACGCCATGGCCCAGGACGCGGTGAACCGCTGGTGGTGGCCCTCCCTGATGATGTTCGGCCCGCCCGACGACGCCTCCTCGCACTCCGAGCAGTCCATGGCCTGGAAGATCAAGCGGCACTCCAACGACGAGCTGCGCCGGCGCTTCGTGGACATCTGCGTGCCCCAGGCCGAGGCGCTGGGCCTGGAGCTTCCGGACCCCGACATCCGGTGGAACGAGGAGCTGGGCCGGCACGATTTCGGCGCGATCGACTGGGCCGAGTTCCAGGCGGTCCTCAAGGGCAACGGCCCCTGCAACGAACAGCGCATCACCCAGCGGCGCACGGCCCATGAGGAAGGCGCCTGGGTCCGGGACGCGGCAGCCGCGTACGCCGCCAAGCACGCCCCGGCGGCAGCCCGGGCATCGGCACAGAACAGCGCGTCCGCGCAGCATGTGGAGGAGACGGCATGAGCAGCTCGACCGACTGGCCCCTGTGGGAGGTGTTCGTGCGTTCGCGGCGCGGACTGTCCCACACCCATGCGGGCAGCCTGCACGCGCCGGACGCCGAGATGGCCCTGCGCAACGCCCGTGACCTCTACACCCGCCGCTCGGAGGGCGTCTCGATCTGGGTGGTCCCGTCCACCGAGATCACCGCCTCCTCCCCCGACGAGAAGGACTCCTTCTTCGAGCCGGCCGCCGACAAGCCCTACCGCCACCCGACGTTCTACGAGATCCCGGACGGGGTGAAGCACCTGTGAGCGCCGCACTCGCCCTCGGTGACGACGCGCTGGTGCTCTCGCACCGGCTGGGGGAGTGGGCCGGTCACGCCCCCGTCCTGGAGGAGGAGGTGGCGCTCGCCAACATCGCCCTGGACCTGCTCGGACAGGCCCGGGTGCTGCTCTCGCTCGTCGGCGACGAGGACGAGCTCGCCTACCTCCGCGAGGAGCGCGCCTTCCGCAACCTCCAGCTGGTCGAACAGCCGAACGGGGACTTCGCCCACACCATCGCCCGGCAGCTCTACTTCTCGGTGTACCAGCACCTGCTGTACGAGCGTCTCGCGGCCGGGGACGGCGAGTTCAGCGGCCTGGCGGCCAAGGCCGTCAAGGAAGTGGCCTACCACCGCGACCACGCCGAACAGTGGGTCCTCAGGCTCGGCGACGGCACCGAGGAGAGCCACCGCCGGATGCAGAGCGGCCTCGACGCGCTGTGGCGGTTCACCGGCGAGATGTTCCAGCCGGTCGAAGGGCTCGACGCCCCGGAATCCGGTGTCGACCGGCAGGCCCTGGAGAGCGGTTGGCTCGCCGCCGTCACCGAGGTCGTCGAGCGCGCCACTCTGACCCTCCCCGCGGGCCCGCGGTCCGGGGGCTGGGCGGCAGGCGCGGGCCGGCAGGGCCTGCACACCGAGTCGTTCGGCCGCATGCTCGCCGAGATGCAGCATCTGCACCGCAGTCATCCGGGGGCGTCATGGTGACCGACACCCTGCTGGAGGCGGAGCTGCGCGGCCTCGCCGGTTCCGTGCCGGACCCCGAGCTGCCGGTGCTGACCCTGGCGGAGCTCGGCGTGCTGCGGGACGTGCGGGTGGACGGCCCCGGCCGGGTGACCGTGCATCTCACCCCGACCTACACCGGCTGCCCGGCGATCGAGGCGATGTCCGCCGACATCGAGCGGGTGCTGCACGACCACGGCGTGCCGGAGGTCTCCGTGGTCACGGTCCTGGCGCCGGCCTGGTCGACGGACGACATCAGCGCCGAAGGCCGCCGCAAGCTCGCCGAGTTCGGCATAGCCCCGCCGCGCGCCCACAGCGCGGACGGCGGTCCCGTGCCGCTGACGCTCTCGGTGCGCTGCCCGCACTGCGGCTCCACGGACACGGAGCTGCTCAGCCGGTTCTCCTCCACGGCGTGCAAGGCCCTGCGCCGCTGCGTCGCCTGCCGCGAACCGTTCGACCACTTCAAGGAGTTGTAGATGTTCCATCCGCTCCGGGTCAGCGCGATCGAACGGATCACGGACGACGCGGTGGCCGTCACCTTCGCCGTGCCCGCCGAGCTGCGCGAGACCTTCCGCCACACCCCCGGCCAGCATCTGAACGTGCGCTTCACCGTGGACGGCCAGGAGGTCCGCCGCTCCTACTCGATCTGCGCACCGGCCACCGAGCAGCCCGGCGAACCGGTGCTGCGCGTGGGCATCCGCAGGGTCGAGGGCGGGGCGTTCTCCACGTACGCCCTGAAGGAACTGGCTGTCGGGGACCAGGTGGAGGCCATGCCTCCGATGGGCCGCTTCGTCCTGAAGCCGCGCCCGGGCCTGTTCGCCGCGGTGGTCGGCGGCAGCGGCATCACCCCGGTGCTGTCGATGGCGGCCACCCTGCTCGACCGTGAGCCGACGGCCCGGTTCTGCCTGATCCGCAGCGACCGCACGGCGGGCTCGACGATGTTCCTCGACGAGGTGGCCGACCTCAAGGACCGCTATCCGGACCGCTTCCAGCTGGTCACCGCGCTCTCCCGGGAGGAGCAGTCGGCCGGGCTCCCCTCCGGGCGGCTCGACGCCGAACGGCTCACCGGTTTGCTGCCCGCCGTGCTCCCGGTTCCGGAGGTGGACGGCTGGTTCCTGTGCGGACCGCTCGGCCTCGTACGGGGCACGGAGAAGGCCCTGAAAGCGCTCGGCGTCGACCGTTCCCGGGTCCACCAGGAGATCTTCCACGTCGACGAGGGCCCCACCGATGTGACGGGGGTCAAGGTCGCCGCCCCGGCCGACGCCATGCTGACGGCCACCCTCCACGGCCGTTCGGGCAGCTGGCCGGTACAGGACTCCGAATCCCTGCTGGAGACGGTGCTGCGCAGCCGTGCGGACGCTCCGTACGCCTGCAAGGGAGGGGTGTGCGGGACCTGCCGGGCCTTCCTCGTATCGGGCGAGGTCCGGATGGACCGCAACTTCGCGCTGGAGCCGGAGGAGACCGGGGCGGGCTTCGTGCTGGCCTGCCAGTCGCATCCGCTCACCCCGGAGGTGGAGCTCGACTTCGACCGCTGAGGCAGCCGAGTCGGCTGACGTGGCCCCCGGGCCGCCGCGCACTGTTCCCTTCCCATAGAACCTGTTCTATCTTGACGACCCGTCAGGTCGTCGATGGTCAACGGGAGGCCGGGACAGTGGACTTCACCTTCACCGAGGAACAGCAGGCGGCCGTCGAAGCGGCCCGGGCCGTCTTCTCGGACGTCGCACCCGACCGCGCGCCCAGCCCCGCCCTGACCCCGGGGGCCGTGGCGGAGGACATCGACCGCCGGCTCTGGCACGAGCTGGGGCGCACGGACCTGCTCGGGCTCACGCTGTCGCCGGACCACGGGGGCGCGGGCCTGGACCCGATCGCGCTCTGCCTGGTCCTGCGGGAGTCGGCCAAGGTGCTGGCGCGGGTCCCGTTGCTGGAGAGCTGTGCGGTGGCGATGGCCATCGAGCGGTTCGGCGACCGCACCCTCGCGGCGGAGCTGCTGCCCCGGGCCGGGCGGGGCGAACTGATCCTGACCGTCGGCGCCAACGGACGCAGCGGCCACGATCCGGCCGAACTCGCCGTCTCCGCACGGCCGTACGGGGTGCGGGACGGCGAGGAGGACGGACAGACCGGCAGCGAGGGCGGCGGGAAGACCGGCGGCCCGGCCGGAGGCTCCGGCTCGGTGCTCGACGGGGTGCAGTCCGCGGTTCCCTGGGCTCAGGTGGCCGACCGGATCGCCGTGCCCGCGCACACCGCCGGGGGCCGGCCGGTCCTGGCCCTCGTGCCCCGTACCCGCGAGGGCGTCACCCTGGCGGACCAGGTCTCCACCAGCGGTGAACGCCTGGCCGAGGTCCGGCTCGACGGCGTACGCGTGACGGCCCGCGAGCTGATCGACGCGCCGGGCTGCTGGGAGTGGCTGCGGTCCCTGCTCACCACGGGAACCTGCGCGCTCGCGCTCGGGCTGGGCGAGCGGGTGCTCGCGATGACCGCCGAATACACCGGCAGGCGCGAGCAGTTCGGGTTCCCGGTCGCCACGTTCCAGGCGGTGGCGGTCCAGGCCGCCGACCGGTACATCGATCTGCGGGCGATGGAGGCGACGCTCTGGCAGGCCGCCTGGCGGATCTCCACCGACGCCGGCGGCCCGCTGCCCGCCGCGGGCGATGTCGCCGTGGCGAAGATCTGGGCCTCCGACGGCGTCCGCCGTGTCGTGCAGACCGCCCAGCATCTGCACGGCGGCTTCGGCGCGGACACCGACTACCCGCTGCACCGCTTCCACGCCTGGGCGAAGCAGATCGAGCTCTCCCTCGGGCCGGCCGCGGCCCATGAGGAGGCGCTGGGCGACCTGTTGGCCGCCCATCCGCTCGGCTGAAGCCGCAGAGCGGGGGCCGCGCCGGCCTCGTAAGGCGTCGGAGGACGTCAGGAGTCAGAGGACGAAGGCGGGCGTCCCGTTGTCCGTGACCATCGGGCGCCCGGCGCCGTCCCAGGCCTGCATGCCGCCGTCGATGTTCACGGCGTCGACGCCCTGCTGGACCAGGTACTGGGTGACCTGGGCCGACCGGCCGCCGACCCGGCACATCACATGCACGCGCCGGCCGTCCTCGGCGGCCTCGGTCAGCTCGCCGAACCGGCCCACGAAGTCGCTCATCGGGATGTGCAGCGCACCCTCGACGTGACCGGCCGCCCACTCGTCGTTCTCACGGACGTCCAGGACGAAGCCGTCCGACGGCACCGCCGCGGCGTCCACCGAGGGCAGCGGGGCGAAATTCATGGGTCATGCCTTCTCTCGTGCGATCGTGAAGTTGCCGTCCCGGGGTCGCGGCCCCGGGCGCCGTACCGGACCTCGGTACGCGGGCCGCGTACACGGACCTCGTACGGAGGTCTCGTGCCTGCGCGGCGGAGTCACCCGGAACGCTACTGCACCAGCTCCGCGAGCTCGGCCTCGCGCCGGGACACCTCGCCGAGCAGCTGCTCCGCGATGTCCTCCAGCAGCTGGTCCGGGTCGTCCGGCGCCATCCGCAGCATCGAGCCGATCGCGCCCTCCTCCAGCTCCTTGGCGAGCACCGTCAGCAGCTCCTTGCGCCGGCTGAGCCACTCCAGCCGGGCGTAGAGCTCCTCGCTCTCGCTCAGCGGCGTCAGGGGCTGCGCCGGGCCGGCCTCCCACTCCGCCACGAGCTCCTTGAGCAGCTCGATGTCACCCCGCCCGTAGGCGGCGTTCACCCGGGCGATGAACTCGTCGCGGCGCTGCCGCTCCGGCTCGTCCTGGGCGAGGTCCGGGTGCGCCTTGCGGGCCAGCTCCCGGTAGAGCCTGCGGGCCTCCTCGCTCGGCCGGACCCGCTTCGGCGGCCGGACCGGCTGTTCGGTCAGCATGGCCGCGGCCTCGGGGGACAGCCCGTCGGTGTCCATCCAGTCGTGGAACAGCTCGTCGACCCCGGGCATCGGCATGACGACGGCCCGCGCCTCGCGCGCCTTGCGCTCGTCCTCCGGGTCACCGGTCCTGGCCGCCCGCGCCTCGGCGATCAGCGCGTCCAGCTCGTCGAGGCGGGTGTACATCGGGCCGAGCTTCTGGTGGTGCAGCCGGGAGAAGTTCTCGACCTCCACGCGGAAGGTCTCCACCGCGATCTCGAACTCGATCAACGCCTGCTCGGCGGCCTGCACCGCCCTGGCCAGCCGCGCCTCGGGCCGCGGCACGGCGTCCTCGGCGCCGACCGGCTCCCCGGCAGCGGCGTCCGCGGCCCCGGAGTGACCCGGCGCGCCCGGGGCGTCCTGCGCCTCCGGGGCGGGCCCGGGCGCGTCCGTCCGGTCGCTGTCCTGCCGGTCGTTGTCCTGCCGGTCTTCATCGTTCCGGGTGGTCGGCACCCCGGCGGCTTCGTCGCTCACCCGTCCAGCGTATGGCCACGGCCGGGCGGCCCGGCACACACGGTGGGCCCCGGCGCCGGGGCCCACCGCCTCACGGTCCGGTCACACACCGAACTCGGCGGCCAGCCTGCCCGCGTTGATCGCCCGCACCAGTTCGGCGTGATCCGCCTCCGTACGGTCGGCGTACGTCACCGCGAACGCGGCCACCGCCTCGTCGAGTTCGTCGTTCTTGCCGCAGTAGCCCGCCAGCAGCCGGGGATCGGCGCTGTGCGCGTGCGCCCGGGCGAGCAGCGCACCGGTCATCCGCCCGTAGTCGTCCACCTGGTCGGCGGCGAGCGCGGCGGGGTCCACGCTGCCCTTGCGGTTACGGAACTGCCGGACCTGGAACTGCCTGCCGTCGACGTCCGCCCAGCCGAGCAGGATGTCGCTGACGACCTGCATCCGCTTCTGTCCGAGCACCACCCGGCGGCCCTCGTGCGCCACCTCCGGCACGTCGAAACCGACCGCGGGCAGATAGGGCGCGAGCACCGAGGGGCGCGCTTCCTTCACCTGGAGGACCAGCGGCTCGCCCCGGTGGTCGAGCAGCAGCACCACATACGACCGGGTGCCCACGCTCCCGGTGCCGACCACCCGGAACGCCACGTCGTGGATCGCGTACCGGGCCAGCAGCGGCAACCGGTCCTCGGAGACGGTGGAGAGGTATCCGGCGAGCCCGGCGGCCACCGCCGCGGCCTCGGCGTCCGGCACCCGGCGCAGCACGGGCCGGGCGTCGACGAAGCGCCGGCCGCCGTCCGGGCACTCCTCGGTGGAGCGGGCGGCGAAGCGGGCGCTGGTGTTGTTGCGGGCCTTCTCCGAGACCCGTTCCAGGGTGCCCACCAGGTCACGCGCGTCCGTGTGCGAGACGAGTTCCTCGTCCGCGATGGCGTTCCAGGCGTCCAGGGCGGGCAGCCGGGACAGCAGCCGCATCGTGCGCCGGTAGGCGCCGACGGCGTCGTACGCGCCCCGGCGGCAGGTGTCCTCGTCGGCGCCGGCGGCCCGGCCGGCCAGCACCAGGGAGGTGGCGAGCCGCTTGAGATCCCATTCCCAGGGCCCGAAGACGGTCTCGTCGAAGTCGTTGAGATCGATGACCAGGCTGCCCCGGGCATCGCCGTAGAGGCCGAAGTTGGCCGCGTGCGCGTCGCCGCAGAGCTGGGCGCCGACACCGGTGACCGGGCTGCCCATCAGGTCGTGGGCCATCAGTCCGGCCGCGCCCCGCAGGAAGGCGAACGGGGTCGCCGCCATCCGGCCCACCCGTATCGGCGTCAGTCCGGGCACCCGGCCCCGGTTCGACTCCTCGACCGCCCGCACCGCGTCCGGCCGGCCCTGCGGCAGGACCAGCGAGGCGTGCGAGGACCTCGGCACCCGGTCGCGGAGCGCCTTGCCCGCCGCCTTCGGTGAACTCGTGGCCCCGCGCCGGGCGAACCCGGGCACGACCGGAATACGCGGACCCGGCTCCTCGGCACGCTGTTCAGGCATCGTCGTCCCGGTTACGCCCATGGAGCGTCGCCTCCCCCACCCTCGTACACGCTCGTCGGCTGCCCGGCTCTCCGCACGGCCAGCGGCCCTGCCCAGCAGCGGCCGGGCACGACGGTACCGCCGATTCGGCTGCCGGCACCCCGGTACCGGCAGCCGGTGTCAGCAGCCGGTACCGGGGTCCGGCGCCAGGTAGGTGTCCGCCCACTGCCCGAGTTCCTTGAGCGCGGGCTCCATCGCGGCTCCGGCCTCGGTGAGCCGGTACGCGACGCGCAGCGGCGGCCCCTCGTCGACCTCACGGATCACCAGCCCGGCCGCGCCGAGTTCGGTCAGCCGGTCCGAGAGCATGCGCTCGCTGATTCCGGGAATGGCCCGGCGCAACTCGGCGAAGTGCACCGGTCGCTGCAGCAGCACCGAGACGATCGGGCCGGTCCAGCGCTTGCCGAACAGCTCGAAGACGCGACTGATCCCCACATCGACCCGCTGACAGGCCTGTTCGTTGTGATCCGCCATACCCCCAGAGTACTGCGCCGCCGTAGGTGGCTTACTAAAAATAAGTAGCTATGCTATTAGTAGTTACGTACGGAATGGTTCCGCTCGGACGCCCGCGAGGTCCCGTCGACCCGCCCGCGCCCCCTTCCCCTCTCTGTGGAGATCACCATGGCCACGCTTCTGCACCTCGACTCCGCCGTCTTCCCCCAGGGCTCCGCCTCCCGCGACGTCACCGCGGCGTTCGTCGAGGCCTGGCGCGAGCAGCACCCGGACGGCACCGTCGTCCATCGCGACCTCGCCGCCGATCCGCTGCCCCACCTGGACGCCGGCGCCACGGCCGCGGGCGCCGACGACCCGCTGCGCCGGGAGCTCGCCGACGAGCTGGCGGCGGCGGACGCCGTCCTGATCGGGGCCCCGATGTACAACTTCACGATCCCGTCCACGCTCAAGGCCTGGCTCGACCAGGTGATCATCGTCGGGCACAACGCGGGACCGGACTCCCCCGTCGCCGGGACCCCGGTGACCGTCGTCGCCAGCCGGGGCGGTTCGTATGCTCCGGGCACCCCGCGCGAGAGCTTTGAATTTGTCCAGAATTACCTGGAGAAGGTGTTCGCGGGCATGTTCTCCATCGAGGTGGACTTCATCGTTCCGGAGCTGACCCTCGCCCCCTCGCAGCCGTCGATGGCCGAACTGATCCCGCTCGCCGAGGCCTCCCGCGCCAAGGCACTCGACGACGCCCGGGAGAAGGCGAAGGCCCTCGCCACCCGCCTCGCCGCCTGAGCGGAACGGCAGAACGGCGGAACGGCAGAACACAGACCCCGAAAACGCAGACAGGGCCGCGGAGCTTCTACGAGCTCCGCGGCCCTGCCGCATGATGAATCGGGCGTTTCACGTGAAACATCGCACCCCCGAGCCCGATCCAGGCTCTCCCGAGTACGATTCAAGCCTTCCCGAGCCTGGTTCGGGCTTCCCCGAGCGCGATGCGGACGTCCTCGGTGCGGTTCAGACGGCCCCTCCGGCCGCCACCCCCGCGCCCG
>MUNB01000541.1 GCA_002154345.1 Streptomyces griseus | reverse complement strand
GGCTCGGGGTGGTGCTGCTGGCCGTGCCGGCGGGCGGGGCGGTGGTGTACGGCTCCGCGCGGGACGAGGCGCGGGAGCAGATGCTGCTGGACCGGCTGGCGGCCGGGGACGAGCGGGTCGCGGTGGCCTCGCGGCAGCCGTTCGGGTCGGCCAAGGGGGAGTACGAGAAGGGGCTCGACGTCTATCGCGCGCTCGGCGACGACCATCCCGGCTCCCGGGCCGCCCAGCTGGTCCCGGACCGCCTGAAGACGTATTACGACGCCGTCTCCGCCCCGTACGCGAAGAAGCGGCACTGCGAGGCGGTGGAGCCGTTGACCTATCTGCGCGGGCTGCCGGACTCGGTCGACGCGAAGCTTCTCGGGGCCCTGGCCGCCTGGCCGGACGAGCCCCTCGCCGAGTCGCTGTACGGCTGCGGCGTCTCGCGCCTGGGTGCGGCGGGCGGGGGCGGCACGGAGCTGGGCGAGTTGCTGCGTACGTTCCCCGATTCCGCGTCCGCGCAGCAGGTGGGGCCGGAGCTCAGCCGGCGGATCACGGCCCAGGTGAAGGCGGTGAAGGGGGCCGAGCCGTGTGCGGCCACCGGCGTGCTGCGCAGCCTCGGCGCCACCGCGTCCGGGCTCCCCGCCGAGAACGTGAAGTCGCTGCGCGCCGATGCCGACGAGGGCGTCAAGGACGGCTCGTACGCCTGCGGGGTCGACCAGTTCAAGGACCGGAAGTTCGACGCGGCGCGCACGACGCTGACCGATTTCGCGCGGACGTACAAGAGCGACGGGCGGGTGCGGCGGGCGCGGGACATCGCCATCGCGGCGGAGATAGCCGACGACCGGCCGGCCGCGGGCAAGCGACTGCCGCCGTCGAAGCGGCCCGGCGGGGCCCGGATGGAGCTGGTCATCAGCAATGACGCGCCGAACGCGGTCGAGGTGCTCTACACCGGCCCGGTCACCGGCACCGTCACGCTGAAGGCCTGTGCCGGCTGCAAGCGGTACGGCGCCTCCGACGGAGCGCGGCAGGCCTGCAGGGCGAGCGGCAGGAACTATCCGAAGGCACGGCTTCAGCTGCCCGCCGGGGAGTACCACTTCCTGTACAAGCACGGCACGGGCGTGACCGCCCGGGTGGACAGCTACTCCTCCGGCACGAAGGTCCAGCCGGGCTACACCTACACCAGTTGCACGTACGTCATCGAGCGCAGCCCGTTCGACCTGGACCTGCCGCTGCTCCCGGACCCGATCCAGCCGGTGCTCAGCCCTTGGGACGCGGGTTCTTCTCGATGACCCGGCCGTCCAGCTCGGCGGTGAGGAAGGCGCCGCCGTGCGAGTCGGAGACGTACACGCGCAGCACCGGGCGGTCTTCGTGGAAGGGTGAGGAGGGGTCCACGATCACGTAACGGCTCTCCGGCTCGTCGACGTTGAGCGTCTTCTCCGCCGTCTTCAGCAGGGCGGGCAGCGCGTCCCAGTCGACGGAGTTCAGGTCGATCGTCGCGGACCCGGACATCAGGGTGCCGCCCATGTCGTCGTTCTCCGCCCGGCCGTCGCGGTAGCTGAAGCGGTCGTACAGCGCGGCGTTGGACTTCAGCGGCGCCTCGGCGGAGGCGTGTTCGCCGTAGAGGGTGAAGTCGGTGACCTTCGTCCCGCCCATGAGCGGCTTCAGCGCCTTGATCGCGGCCCGCGCTCCGTCCGGGGTCAGCAGGTTCTCGGGCTCCGGTACGTCCTTCTCGTCGGACGGGTCGGACGGGTCGGACGCGCCCGCACCGCCGGAGCCGCCCGAACCGTCGGCGGCCGGGGCCGGGGCAGATGCCTGCGGTGCGCTGGCGCTGTCGCGGGGGCGGTCGTCGCTGTCGGAGCCCTTGGAGAACGGGTCCACCATCCAGAGGATGACGCCCGCGATGACCACGGCCGAGACGACGGACGAGGCGGCGCTGATCATCCGGACCCGGCGCAGGAACCTGCGTTGGCGCTCTTCCGAGGAGCCCGGGGAGCCCGGAGCGCCCGGGGTGGCGAACGGTCCGGTGACGACCTGTTGGTAGCCGTCGCCGTGGCCGTAGCCCGTCGGTACGCGGTCCTCCGGCGCGGCGGGCGGAGACACGGAGGCCGTCTGCGTGGGCGTGGTGTGCACGGACGCGGGCCGTTCCCGTACGGGCTCCGTGGGCGTCGGGGCCGGGCTCCCGCCGGTGCGCGCGGCCTCGGCCAGCATGCGGTCGAGGGCTTCGGCGTCCGGGCGGGCCGGGATGTTCCGGGTGAGGAGTGCGGTCAGCACCGGGGTGAGCGCCCCGGCCCGGGCCGGCGGCGGGATCTCCTCGTCGAGCACGGCGGCCAGCGTGGCCAGGGTGGTGGCCCGGCGCAGCGGGTGGCGGCCCTCGACGGCGACGTACAGCATCATGCCGAGCGACCAGAGGTCGGAGGACGGGTCGCCCTCGGTGCCCCGGATGCGCTCGGGGGCTATGTAGTCGGGCGAGCCGATGAGGGCGCCGGTGGCGGTGAGGCTCGTCGACTCCCGGATCGCGGCGATGCCGAAGTCGGTGAGGACGGGGCGGCCGTCGGTGCGCAGGAGCACGTTGGCGGGCTTGACGTCACGGTGCTGGATGCCGACCGCGTGGGCGGCGCGGAGGGCGGAGAGGATGCCGCGCCCCAGTTCGGCAGCCTCGGCGGGCTCCATGGGCCCGGCGGCGAGCCGTTCGTGCAGCGAGGAGCCGGCCACCAGCTCCATCACGATCCACGGGTAGCCCTCCTCGCCGGGGTCGACGATGTGGTGGACGGTGACCACGTTGGGATGGTCGACCCGGGCCAGGGCCCGGGCCTCGCGCAACACCCGGGCACGCAGCGTGCGAGCGCCTTCGGGGTCGTAGTCCTCGAGCGCCGGATCCGGGGGCCGGACTTCCTTGAGCGCGACATCACGGTGGAGCGCCTCGTCCCGGGCCCGCCAGACCATGCCCATACCACCACTGCCGAGCCGCTCCACCAGCGTGAAGCGGCCGTCGATCACCCGTCTCGCAGGGGCCTCTTCGCTCATGGGCCGTAGCGTACGGGGGGCGTACGACAGCGGGTTGCGGGGGCGGGGGTCGGGAGCGGGCCGCAGCACGTCACGGCGGCGGCCGTACGGC
>MUNB01000540.1 GCA_002154345.1 Streptomyces griseus | reverse complement strand
GGCCCGCGCGGGCGTCACGCCGAAGGGCAAGGGCAGCGCCTACCGGGTCGAGGTGGAGGACGGCATCGGCGTCGACCCGGACCGGGCCGCCGCCGGCATCGCCGCCGTGCTCGCCGATCCGCGCGGCTGGAGCCACGGCGGCGAGCGCTCGTTCCGCCAGGTCGCCGACGGCTCGGCCGGACTGGTGATCAGGATCGCCACCCCGGCGACCACGGACCGGATGTGCGGCGCGTACGGCCTGAACACGCGCGGCGAGGTCAACTGCCGGGGCGGCGAGAAGGTGATGGTCAACCTGAAGCGCTGGCAGCTCGGTTCGCCGCAGTTCGACGGGCCCGTCGCGGAGTACCGGGCGCTGATCATCAACCACGAGGTCGGCCACTGGCTGGGGCACGGCCACGAGACCTGCCCGGGGAAGGGCCGCCCCGCGCCCGCGATGATGCAGCAGATCGACGGGCTGAAGGGCTGCGTCGCCAACGCCTGGCCGTACGACGCGAAGGGGCGCTATCTGGGCGGCCCGAAGGTGCCCTGACGCCCCGCCGGAAAGCCCGGCCTCAGCGCTCGCGGTGCACGAGCCGCCCCGCGAGCACGGTCGCCACGCAGGGCCGGGGGCCTCCGCCGTACAGCGCCGCCTCGTCGGGCACGTCGAAGACGGCGAGGTCGGCCCGGCCGCCCACGGTCAGCGGTCCGTGTGCCGTACGGGCCAGATCGCCGCCCGCCGCGAAGGGGTCCAGGTCCGGCACCCCGTCACGTACGGGCGAAGGCTCCCCGGGCTCGTCCCGTACGGGCACAGGCGGCGCGGCCCGGACGACCAGCCCCGACCGGGCGACGGCCGTGCGCAGCGCCGGGTCGTCCGCGCCGAACGGGCCCGCCACCTGCGTGGTGCCGTGCCGCAGCATCCGCTGGAGCCCGCGCCGGACGCTGCCGGCCCGCCGGGTCGCGTCCATCGTCGCCGCCAGCCGCTCGAAGTCCTCGCCCCACAGCGGGAGTCCGCCCAGCTCCTCGGCCTCGCGCGGGTCCGGGTGGTAGCAACGGGTGAGCAGCTCGCGGGCCCGGTCCTGGCGCAGTCCGGGCGTGAGGAGGCCGGGCCAGCGGCGGATGCGGGCGGCCGGGTACGCGGCGACGACCTCCTCGTACGGGCCGAGGGCCGCGATCCGGTCGCCGTCCACCGCGACCGCCCCGTCCGCGACGGCCGCCGCGCCCACCGGGAGGACCAGGGGCGCGGCATGAATCGTCAGCACGGTTACGTCTACGTCAGTTGGCGCTGAGGAGCTTCAGCTCCGGGTGGGCCGTGCCGCCCTCGATCGCGGTGGACGAGATGTGCGAGACGACGCGCTCGTCGACCGGGTCGTTCGCCGGGTCGTCGTGCACGACGAGGTGCTCGTACGTCGTGGCGCGCTGGGCCGGGACGCGGTCGGCCTTGCGGATCAGGTCGATGATCTCCAGCCGGTTGGAGCGGTGCTTGGCCCCGGCCGAGGAGACGACGTTCTCCTCCAGCATGATCGAGCCGAGGTCGTCCGCGCCGTAGTGCAGCGACAACTGCCCGACCTCCTTGCCGGTGGTCAGCCAGGAGCCCTGGATGTGGGCGACGTTGTCGAGGAAGAGCCGGGCGATGGCGATCATCCGCAGGTACTCGAAGAGCGTGGCCTGCGTACGGCCCTTCAGCTTGTTGTTCTCCGGCTGGTAGGTGTACGGGATGAAGGCGCGGAAGCCGCCCGTGCGGTCCTGGACGTCCCGGATCATCTTCAGGTGCTCGATGCGCTCGGCGTTGGTCTCGCCGGTGCCCATCAGCATGGTGGAGGTGGACTCGACGCCGAGGCCGTGCGCGATCTCCATGATCTCCAGCCAGCGCTCGCCGGACTCCTTGAGCGGGGCGATGGCGGTGCGCGGCCGGGCGGGGAGCAGTTCGGCGCCCGCACCGGCGAAGGAGTCGAGCCCGGCGGCGTGGATCCGGCTGATGGCCTCCTCGGCGGAGACCTTCGAGATCCGGGCCATGTGCTCGATCTCGGAGGCGCCGAGCGAGTGGATGACCAGCTGCGGGTACGCCTTCTTGATCGCGGAGAAGTGCTCTTCGTAGTACTCCACGCCGAAGTCCGGGTGGTGGCCGCCCTGGAACATGATCTGGGTGCCGCCCAGCTCCACGGTCTCCGCGCAGCGGCGCAGGATGTCGTCGAGGTCGCGGGTCCAGCCCTTGTCGGTGGCCTTGGGCGGGGCGTAGAAGGCGCAGAACTTGCAGGCCGTCACGCACACGTTGGTGTAGTTGATGTTGCGCTCGATGATGTACGTCGCGATGTGCTCCGTACCGGCGTAGCGGCGGCGGCGTACGGCGTCGGCGGCGGCGCCCAGCGCGTGCAGCGGCGCGGACCGGTAGAGGTCGAGCGCCTCCTCCGGGGTGATCCGACCGCCTTCGGCGGCTCGGTCGAGGACGGGCTGAAGGTCGGCCTTCTCGGTCACCGGGCTGTCACCTTTCGGCGGTTTTTCTACGGATCCTCGGACCGATCCAGCGTACGCCAGCCCGGTGCGCCGTCAGCCGCCGGACCTGGTGAGCTTCCCGTACGGGAGACCGGCGGCGCGTTCCTTCGAGCGGTAGTCCAGAGTGCCGTCGCCGGCCAGCCGGAAGACCAGGTCGGCCTCGGTGCTGGTGCAGAGGCCGGGGGTGCTGGGGCGGTCCGGGTCGGTGGCCTCGCGGATGTTCAGCTCCTTCGCGGTGCCGGAGGCGAGGGTGCCGACGCTGTTGCAGGTGACGGTGATGCCGAGCTG
>MUNB01000054.1 GCA_002154345.1 Streptomyces griseus | reverse complement strand
GACTTGCCCGCCATCGAGCAGTTGGAGGCGGCCCTGGAGACGTACACGGGCACCCTGCTGCTGGTCACGCACGACCGGCGGATGCTGGAGGCGGTCCGGACGACCCGCCGCATCGAAGTGACGGACGGTCAGGTCAAGGAAGTCTGAGCGGAGTTACGGGGGTCGGGGTGCGGCCCGCACCCCGACCCCCGTAACCCCGCGAGGCGGTGAGAGGCGGGCCGCACCCGGCGACCCGCCCCTCACCTCCCGCCTCGTTCAGCGACCCCGGCCGCCGCCCGGCTTCGGGTCGGCCAGCCCGGCCCGCCGCAGCGCATCGGCCATCGCGCTGTTCGCCGGAGCCGGAGCGCCCTGGCCGCCCTGGCGCGAGCCACCGCCACCGCCGCGCCGGTCCCGGCCGCCGCCGCCCTGCCGGCCCTGACCGCCACCGGACGGCTGGCCCTGGCCCTGACCCTGGCGCTGCTTCGGGGGCCGGCCGCCCCGCTCGCCGCGGCCCTGCTGTGCGCCGCCCGGACCGCCGCCCGCGCCGGGCTCGTCGTCGAGCCGCAGCGTCAGCGAGATCCGCTTGCGCGGCACATCGACGTCCATGACCTTGACCTTCACGATGTCCCCGGGCTTCACCACGTCCCGCGGGTCCTTCACGAACGTCTTCGACAGCGCCGAGACATGCACCAGACCGTCCTGGTGGACGCCGACGTCGACGAACGCGCCGAACGCGGCCACGTTCGTCACGACGCCCTCCAGCACCATGCCCGGCTCCAGGTCGCCGAGCTTCTCGACGCCCTCCTTGAAGGTCGCCGTGCGGAAGGCGGGCCGCGGGTCGCGCCCCGGCTTCTCCAGCTCCTTGAGGATGTCCGTCACGGTCGGCAGCCCGAACATGTCGTCCACGAAGTCCGCCGCGCGCAGTGCCCGCAGGGCGTCCGCGTTGCCGATCAGCGAGGCCACCTCGCCGCCCGCGCTCTTCCCCATCCGCCGCACCACCGGGTAGGCCTCGGGGTGCACGCTGGAGCCGTCCAGCGGGTCGTCGCCGCCCCGGATCCGCAGGAAGCCCGCGCACTGTTCGTACGCCTTCGGGCCGAGCCGCGCCACGTCCTTGAGCGCCTTCCGGGACCGGAAGGGGCCGTTGGTGTCGCGGTGCGCGACGATGTTCTCCGCGAGCCCCGAGCTGATCCCCGAGACTCGTGAAAGCAGCGGTGCGGACGCGGTGTTGACGTCCACGCCGACGCCGTTCACACAGTCCTCGACGACCGCGTCCAGGGACCGCGAGAGCTTCACCTCGGACAGGTCGTGCTGGTACTGGCCGACGCCGATCGACTTCGGGTCGATCTTCACCAGCTCCGCCAGCGGGTCCTGGAGCCGCCGCGCGATGGAGACGGCGCCGCGCAACGACACGTCCATGTCGGGCAGTTCCTGCGAGGCGAACGCGGAGGCGGAGTACACCGAGGCGCCCGCCTCCGAGACCATCACCTTGGTGAGCTTCAACTCCGGGTGCTTGTCGATCAGTTCACCGGCGAGCTTGTCCGTCTCGCGGGACGCCGTGCCGTTGCCGATCGCGACCAGGTCGACCGCGTGCTCCTTCGCGAGGTGCGCGAGCTTGGCCAGCGCCTGGTCCCACTTGTTCGCGGGCACATGCGGGTGGATCACATCGGTGGCCACCACCTTGCCGGTCGCGTCGACGACCGCCACCTTCACCCCCGTACGGAAACCGGGGTCGAGACCGAGCGTGGCGCGGGTGCCGGCCGGGGCGGCGAGCAGCAGATCGCGCAGGTTCGAGGCGAAGACGCGTACGGCCTCGTCCTCCGCCGCCGTGCGCAGCCGCAGCCGCAGGTCGATGCCCAGGTGCACCTGGATCCGGGTCCGCCACGCCCAACGCACGGTGTCGCCCAGCCACTTGTCGCCCGGGCGGCCCCGGTCGGCGATCTCGAAGCGGCGGGCGATCATGTTCTCGTACGAGGAGGGACCGGGCTGCCCTGCGGCCTCCGGCTCCTCCGGTTCCAGGACCAGATCGAGCACGTTCTCCTTCTCGCCGCGCAGCATCGCGAGCACCCGGTGCGAGGGCAGCGCGGTGAACGGCTCCGCGAAGTCGAAGTAGTCGGCGAACTTCGCGCCCGCCTCCTCCTGGCCCTCGCGCACCTTCGCCGCCAGCCGGCCGCGGGTCCACATGCGCTCGCGCAGCTCGCCGGTCAGGTCGGCGTCCTCGGAGAACCGCTCGGTGAGGATCGAGCGGGCGCCGTCCAGCGCGGCGGCCGCGTCCGGGACACCCTTGTCGCCGTCCACGAACGCGGCGGCCGCCGCGAGCGGGTCGACCGACGGGTCGCCGAGCAGTCCGTCCGCCAGCGGTTCGAGCCCCGCCTCCCGGGCGATCTGCGCCTTGGTGCGCCGCTTCGGCTTGAACGGCAGATAGATGTCCTCCAGGCGCGCCTTGGTCTCCGCGGCCCGGATGCTCGCCTCCAGCGCCGCGTCGAGCTTGCCCTGTTCCGTCACGGATTCGAGGATCGCGGTACGCCGCTCCTCCAGCTCCCGCAGATAGCGCAGCCGTTCCTCCAGCGTGCGCAGCTGCGCATCGTCGAGGGATTCGGTCGCCTCCTTGCGGTAGCGCGCGATGAACGGCACGGTCGATCCGCCGTCGAGCAGCTCGACGGCGGCCCTGACCTGTCGCTCACGTACGCCGAGCTCCTCGGCGATCCTGCCTTCGATGGACGTCGTCACGGTTTTCCCGACTCGCCTTCTCGTACTGGCTGTGCTGGCCGTGCCCGGGTCGTGATGAGCACGTTCTTGCTTGCCGGGGGCATCCCCCCAGGCCTGCATTGTGCCGGGTGGCCGGGGGCCGTGTCGCGTGACCTCGGGCAACACGCCCGGGAGCCCCGACGCGGTGCGCGGGGGCCCGGGCCGTGCCGGGGCCCGTCCCGGGTCAGCCCCGGCCGGTCGCCGAGGCCGGGAACGCACCCGCCGCCGCGGCCGTGAACAGGAAGCCGCGCCCCAGCTCGGTGAGCCGCTCCACGCCTTCCGCGCCCAGGTGTTCGTACGGGGCCGCGTCCATGCGGTCCGTCGCCTGCTCGACCTCCGCGCGCAGCGCCGTTCCGGCCTCGGTGAGCGCCAACTCCTCGCCGCCCGCCAGCAGCCCGCGCTCGCGCAGCCGCTCGGACGCCGCCTCCCAGTCGGTGCGGCGCCAGCCCCGGGAGGACAGGATCCAGCGGATCGCCATGCCCTTGCCGGTCGCGGTGTGGCTGACCAGTGACTCCAGCGGGTCGAGACCGGCAGCGAGCAGGGCGGCCAGATGCGCGTCGCCCCGGTGCTCGCGCAGCAGGGTCGCCGCGTGCCAGAACGCCAGGTGCGGCTCCTCGGGCACCGGCAGCTCCGCGTGCGCCGCGTACAGCGGGCGGGCGTGCGGGGTGCAGGCCTCGGTGGCGCGCAGCGCGAGCCGGGCCGCCTCCGCCATCTCGGCGGAGGCGACGATCTCCTCGCCGAGCAGCCGCCGCAGCGTCGAGTCCGCCGCCCGCAGCCGGGCCCCGAGGACCACGTCGGGAGCGGCGGTCTCCCAGACGGCGGGCACATGGCGGGCCACCAGCGCGGGGTTGAAGTTGTAGAAGGTGGCGCTGACGGTCCCCGCGCCCACCGCGCCGAGCGCGGCGGCCCGGGTCGCGAAGTAGGCGGCGCTGGGGTCCTCGATGCCGATCTTCGCCATCTCCGCGCCCAGGTCGGGGGAGAAGAAGAGACACGAGTGCAGCGGGTTGACGGCGTTGTGGCAGCGGCGCTCCGCGCGGGCCGGGAGAGTACTCATACGGGCACGTTACCGACTGGTCGGTACGGAGGGGAACCCCGGGGGAGGGGTGGCCGTGCCACGGAAGGCCGATGGCAGGAAAGGTGGGGTACTCGTCATTGCGGCCATCGTCGCCCGTCGCCCAGGATGACGGACGTGAAGCAGCGAACCGTGCTCGTCGTCCTCTTCGACGGTGTCCAGAGCCTCGACGTGAGCGGCCCGATGGAGGTCTTCTCCGGCGCCTCCCGGTCGCCCGGCGTCTCCTACGACCTGCGGACCGCCTCGCTCGACGGTCGCCCGGTCCGGTCCACCAGCGGTCTGACCCTGGTGCCCGACAGCAGCCTGGCCGACGCGCCCGCCCCGCACACGCTGCTGGTGCCCGGCGGGCAGGGCACCCGGGGCTCGCAGCCCGGGCTGACCGGCTGGCTGCGGGAGCACGCGCCCCGCGCGGAGCGGCTGGTCTCCGTGTGCACCGGGGCGTTGCTGCTGGCCGAGGCGGGCCTGCTGGACGGGCACCGGGTCACCACCCACTGGTACTACTGCGAGCGGCTGGCCCGTGACTACCCGGCCGTCGAGGTCGACCCGGAGCCGATCTTCGTACGGGACGGGCGGCTGGCCACCTCGGCGGGCGTCACCGCGGGCATCGATCTGGCCCTCGCGCTCGTCGAGGAGGACCACGGGCGCGACCTCGCGCTGACGATCGCCCGGCACCTCGTGGTGTTCCTGCGCCGCCCCGGCAACCAGGCCCAGTTCAGCGCCCAGCTCAGCGCCCAGACCGCGCGGCGCGAACCGCTGCGCGAGGTCCAGCACTGGATCGCCCAGCACCCGGACGCCGACCTCGGGGTCGACGCCCTCGCAGCCCGCGCCCGGCTCTCGCCCCGGCACTTCGCCCGCGCCTTCCGGTCGGAGACCGGCACGACCCCGGGGCGGTACGTCGAACGCGTCCGTCTGGAGCACGCCCGCCGGCTCCTGGAGGACACCGCCGACGGCGTCGAGCGGATCGCCCGCGCCAGCGGCTACGGCACCCCGGAGGCCATGCGCCGGGCCTTCGTGAAGACCCTCGCGACGGCACCGGCCGAATACCGCCGCCGCTTCCGCACACCCGCGGCCGGCAGCTGACACCCGAAACGCACCGCCTGCCGACCAGCCGGTCAGCAGGTCAGTCAGCCGTCCAGCCACCATCCGGCCCGTCCGTCCGAACCGAGAGGCAGCTCCCGTGCAGATCGCCATCCTGCTCTTCGACCGTTTCACCGCCCTGGACGCGGTGGGCCCCTACGAGATCCTCAGCCGTACCCCCGGCGCCGAGACCGTCTTCGTCGCCGAACGGACCGGACCCGTCCGCAACGACAGCGGAAGCCTCGCGCTCGTCGCGGAGAAGACGCTCGCCGAGGTGCCGTCGCCCGATCTGGTGATCGTGCCCGGCGGCCCCGGCCAGAGCGACCAGATGGCGAACGAGGCGCTGCTCGGCTGGCTGCGCACGGTCGACGCCACCACCACCTGGACCACCTCGGTCTGCACCGGGTCGCTGCTGCTGGCGGCGGCCGGACTTCTGCGGGGACGACGGGCCACCTCGCACTGGCTGGCGCTGGAGCTGCTGGAGGAGTTCGGCGTCGAGCCCACCGGGGAGCGGGTCGTGCTCGACGGCAAGTACGTCACCGCCGCCGGGGTCTCCTCCGGCATCGACATGGGGCTGACCCTGCTCGGCCGGATCGCCGGCGACGACGTGGCGCGCTCGGTGCAGCTGCTCACGGAGTACGACCCGCAGCCGCCCTACGACTCCGGCTCGCCGCACAAGGCCCCGGCCGCCCTCGTCGAGGAGTGGCGGTCCAGGAGCCGTCACAGCGCCCGGTAGGGCCCGGGCCCCACCGGCTCACCCGGAGGTGGGGCCCGTCGTGTAGGTGAACACCGGCGCGCGCCGCTCCAGGAAGGCCGCGACGCCCTCCGCCGTGTCCGTACTGCTCCGCGCCTCACCGGCCCAGTACGCGTCCCGGTCCGTCCGGCCCGCCGCGAACTCCTTCGCCGCGGCCTGGGTCAGCCGGGACCGGGATGCCAGGACCCGTACGTACTCCTCGACCCGCTTGTCCAGGCCGCCCACGGGCAGCACCTCGTCGGCCAGGCCGGTGCGCAGCGCCCGTCCGGTGTCGATCAGCTCGCCGGAGAACAGCAGATGCTTGGCCGTGCCCGGGCCGACGAGGGCGACCAGCCGCCGGGTCGAGGAAGCCGGATAGACGATGCCGAGCTTCGCCGGGGTCACCCCGAAGGAGGCGCCCTCCTCCGCGAACCGCAGATCGCAGGCGGCGGCCAGCTGGCTGCCGCCGCCCACGCAGTAGCCGCGTACCGCGGCCAGCGTCGGCCGGGGGAACGCGGCGAGCGCCTCCTCGGCCGCCACCGCCAGGCCCTGGGCGGTGTCCGCGCTCTCCCGCAGCGTGGAGATGTCGGCCCCGGCGCAGAAGGTGTCCCCGGCCCCGGTCAGCACCAGGACCCGGACCGCCGGGTCGGCCGCCAGCCGCTCCAGCAGCTCCGGCAGGCTCCGCCACATCGCGGCGGTCATCGCGTTGCGCTTGGCGGGGTTCGTGATCACGACGGTGGCGACGCCGCGCTCGACGGACGGGATCAGGCTCGGTTCCGTACGGTCCATGGGCCGGATGCTATCCGGGGGGTTCGAACCTATGATCAAGAAGGGGTCGTGAGCCGGGCACGCACCGTGAGGAGCTGTCGATGAACGAACCCACAGCCGAGGGCAGGAAGCTCAGCCGCAGTTTCGGCTGGCTGGCGCTGCTCGGCGCGCTGCTGGTGATCGCGGGCATCATCGGTCTCGTCTACACCGGCGTCGCCACCCTCACCTCGATGCTGCTCTTCGGCTGGCTGCTGCTCGTCGGTGGCCTCGTCGGACTGCTGCACGCGATCGAGTCGCGCGGCACCAACTACTTCTGGCTGGGTGTGGTCGTCGCGGCCCTCAACATCGCAGCGGGCGTCGTCGTCATCAAGCATCCCGAGGGCACGGCCGAGGCGCTCACCATGTTCGCCGCCCTGCTCTTCCTGACCGGCGGGGTTTTCCGGCTGGTCGGCAGTGTCGTGGTACGCGGCCCGCAGATGGGGTGGACGCTGCTCCAGGGCGCCTTCGGGCTGCTGCTGGGGCTGCTGGTGCTCTTCGACTGGCCGCACAGCAGCCTGTACGTCCTGGGCTGCTTCTTCTCGCTGGCCCTGCTGTTCGACGGGCTCGGCCTGATCGCCATCGGCATCGGCGGCCGCCGCATCGTCAGCATGGTCTCGGAGCGGCTCGATGAAACTGCCCCGACCTCGGACGAGCCGATCAAGTCACCAGAAGAAGAGCAGAAGTAGTCCCTGGGCTTGCAGAGATGTGCTCGTTCGGTCGAATAGCGCCGATACCTGGCTACTTCCGATCAGTGGCACGGTCCGGACCAGGCCATTCCCAACACTCTTTACTCGACGGTCAGTGCAGTGCGAGTGAGAGCTGGTGCCGGACGATGGAGAGCCTCGGGAGTGCCCCCGCCGACCCCGTGTCGTACGAGGGGGTGTGGCGCTTCACCGCCCCCGCCGTGGACGCGTCCGTGCCCAGCGCCCGGCACGCCGTACGCGATCTGCTCGGGCGGCAGGGCGTGCCCATCGAGGACGGCATCCTCCAGGGGCTCCTGCTGATCGTCTCGGAGCTGGTGACCAACGCCGTCAAGCACGCGGCGCTCCTCTCGCCCGAGCTGGCCGTCGAGGTGGCCATCGCCGCCGACTGGGTCCGCGTCTCGGTCGAGGACAACCATCCCTACCGCCCCACCGCCCTGGAGACGGACTACGCCCAGACCGGCGGCCGGGGCCTGCTGCTGGTCAAGGTCGTCACCGCGGAGGCGGGCGGCACCTGCGACGTCGAGCACACCGCGAGCGGCGGGAAGATCATCTGGGCGGCGCTGCCGTTGAAGACGCAGCTCTGACCGCCCCGTACGGGGACGAGCGAGGGCTCACCAGCCGGCGGAGGGCCCCGTCAGCTCACGGATCGCCGGCCGTGCCGCGTCCAGCACCGTCATGAACCATGCCGAGAACGGCGCCCGCGCGTGCCGCTCCGCCAGCTCCGCCGCCGTCACGAAGGCCGTCTCCCCGACCTCCTCGGGGTCCGGCTTCAGGGCCTCCTGCGCCATTCCCACGAACAGGTGGTTGAACTCCTGCTCCACCAGACCCGAAGCGGGGTCCGGGTGGTTGTAGCGGACCGTGCCCGCCTCGGCCAGCAGCGAGGGCGAGAGCCCCAGCTCCTCGTACGTACGCCGGGCAGCGGCCGCGAACGGCGCCTCGCCCGGATAGGGGTGTCCGCAGCAGGTGTTCGACCAGACACCGGGGGAGTGGTACTTGCCGAGTGCCCGGCGCTGGAGCAGCAGCCGCCCCTGCTCGTCGAAGAGGAACACCGAGAACGCGCGGTGCAGCTGCCCGGGGGCCTGGTGGGCCGCCAGCTTCTCCGCGGTGCCGATCGTGGTGCCGTTCTCGTCGACCAGTTCGAGCATGATCGCTTCTGCGGTGCCGTTCGACGAGCTGTGCGTCGCGGTGGCTGGTGTGGTCGGCATACCCATCCTTCGCTTTGGTTCCCGGCCTCGTGCGCCGGGCCCCTGGAGTCCGGTCAAGTCTGCCGTACAAAAGCCGCTTGTCCGCACTTCGGGTCCGGGCATGTCCGCCCCGCCGCGCCCTGCGAGCGCGGCGGGGCGGACGGGCCGTCAGACCCCGAAGGCCGCCGGATAACGGATCATGCCCGCCGGAACCGGGACGGAATCGTCCAGCACCAGGGCCATCATCGCCTCTTCCGGAACCTCGAAACCCGGCCGGATCCCGTAGCGCGAGGCCGGCACGAAACCGAAGCGCGGGTAGTACTCGGGATGGCCGAGCACCAGCACCAGCGCCTCACCGCGCACCCGGGCGGCGTCCAGCACCGCCCGGACCACGGCCTGCCCCGCACCCTGCCGCTGGTGGGCGGGGGAGGTGGCCACCGGGGCCAGCGCCAGCGCCGGGGCGTCGCCGACCCGGCAGCGGGTCAGCAGCGCGTACGCCGCGAGAGACCCGTCCGGAGCCTCGGCGACATGACTCAGGCCCGGCAGCCAGGCCTCGGGGTCGGCCCGCAGGGCGTCCACGAGGTCGGCCTCGTCCCGGGTCGGGAACGCGGCCGTGTTGACCGCGTGCACGGCCGTACGGTCCGCCGGTGTCTCCGGCCGGGTGGCCCACCGGGGATCGGCCGGGCGCAGCACATACGCGGCGTAGCCGTACTCCGTGCCGTGCTCCCGCCGTACCGCCAGCTCCTCGCGGGTGGCCGCGAGCGCCCACTCCATACCGGGAGCACCCGGGTCGGTGTCCGCGACCCGCTCGGCGAGCGGTGCGTAGTACGCGTCCCAGTCGCTCTCGGGCTGGACCAGCACGGCGCGGACCGTGCAGCCCGCGGCGACGGCCGCCGCGGTGGTCTCCGGCAGGGTGCGCAGGGATCCGTTGCGGTCCCAGAAGCCGCGCGCCCCGTCGGACGGCGCGTCCGTGGTCCAGACGCACTCGGAGATCATCATCGAGCCGCCCGGGGCCAGCAGCCGCTGCCAGTCGCGGACGGCGGTGTCGAACCCGATGCAGTACGCCGACCCCTCGGCCCAGATCAGGTCGAAGGCCCCTTCGGGGAAGGCGGGGCCGGTGAGATCGCCCATGTCGGCCCGGACCGTACGGATCCGGTCGCCGAGGCCACGGGCCACGGCCGCCTCACGCAGCTCGTCCAGGAACGGCTGGTGCAGGTCGACCGCGGTCACCTCGGCGCCCGCCTCGGCGGCGAGCAGCAGAGCGGCACGGCCCGGACCGCAGCCCAGGTCGAGGACGCGCGGACGGTCGGGCAGCGGACCGGCGAGGTCCAGCAGCCGGCGCGTGGTCGCGTCGGAGCCGGGACTCTGCCGGGGAAGACGGTGGTGCAGGGTGAAGAACGCCTCGGTGCGCGAGGCGTCGTCGGTGTGGTCGGTCAACGTGGGAACCCTTGCGTGTGAGGGCTCCGACCCGATCCGCGAAGAAGGTGGACCTAGCCGGAAACCCCGGAGATGAGGAAGGACCGATTGCTGCGCCGGGAAGGCGTCGTCGCGACCGTCATCAACCTCAGCTCCTCTCGAAAGGTCCCGGTGACACCGGGTTCCGCTCCACCACTGAGACTCGAACGTCTCAGCGAAGCCACCCTAGCACCGACCCCTCGCGCGTCTCAGTGGCAGAGGTGCGCCTCGTGCTCGGCGTGGCCGCTCGGCTCCAGCTGGAAGGTGCAGTGCTCCACGTCGAAGTGGTCCCCGAGGCAGCCCTGCAGCTCGTGCAGCACCTTCTCGTGTCCTATCGAGTCCAGCATCTCCTGGCGCACCACCACATGGGCGGAGAGCACCGGCATGCCCGAAGTGATCGTCCAGGCGTGCAGGTCGTGGACGTCCAGGACTCCGGGCAGCGCCGTGATGTGGGCCCGTACCTCCGCCATGTCCACGCCCTTGGGCGCCGCCTCCAGCAGCACGTTCAGGGTCTCCCGCAGCAGCTTCACCGTCCGGGGGACGATCATCAGGCCGATCACCAGCGAGGCGATCGGGTCGGCGGCCTGCCAGCCGGTCGCCATGATGACGCCCGCCGAGACGATCACGGCGATCGAGCCCAGGGTGTCGGCCATCACCTCCAGATAGGCGCCCCGCACGTTCAGGCTCTCCTTCTGCCCGCGCATCAGCAGGGACAGCGAGACGATGTTGGCCACCAGGCCGACCGCGGCGAACGCGATGGCGAGTCCGCCCTTCGTCTCGGCCGGGGTGATGAACCGCTCGACCGCCTCGAAGACCAGATAGCCGCCGACCCCCAGCAGCAGCAGACAGTTGGCGAGGGCCGCCAGGATCTCCGCACGGGCGAAGCCGAAGGTGCGGTTCGGGCCGGCCGGGCGGTTGGCGAAGTGGATGGCGAGCAGCGCCATTCCGAGACCCAGGGCGTCGGTGGCCATGTGGGCGGCGTCCGCGATCAGGGCCAGCGAGTCGGAGAGGACGCCGCCGACGATCTCCATCACCATCACGCTCAGCGTGATCGCGAGGGCCACCCGGAGCCTGCCCCGGTACGCGGCGGCCGCCGTGCCGGTCGGAGGCGGCCCGCCGTGCGTATGTCCGTGATCGTGGCCAGCCCCCATGCGAAACGCCTCCAGGTCCCTAGGACGCGCCGGGGCGGAACCGCCCCGACCAGGCCAGTGAACTACGGGTGGGGGGTATGGGGCAACACGGGACTGAACACCGTTGTCATGTGCTCTGACCTGCGGAAACGTTCCGCAGGTCAGAGCGTTGACACGATCACCGACGCCGCTGGGAACCGATCACGGACGGGCCTCGGGATGGCGCAGCTGCCAGCCCTCCCAGGCCGACTCGACCATCTCGCGCACACTCCGCCGTGCCGTCCAGCCGAGCTCCTCGGTGATCCGCGCGGCCGACGCCACCGCCTTCGGTGCGTCACCGGCCCGGCGCGGCTCCACCACCGGCTCGAGGCCGTGACCCGTCACCTCGCCGATCACCTCGGCCAGCTCCCGCACCGAGACGCCCTCGCCCCGGCCGACGTTCAGCGTCAGGTCGACGGCGTCCGCCCCGTCCAGCCGCCGCGCGACGGCGAGGTGCGCCTCCGCCAGGTCGGCGACGTGGATGTAGTCGCGGACGCAGGTGCCGTCCGGCGTCGGGTAGTCGTCACCGAAGATCCGCGGGGCCTCGCCGCGCGTCAGCCGCTCGAACATCATCGGCACGATGTTGAAGACCCCGGTGTCCGCGAGCTCCGGTGCGGCGGAGCCCGCCACGTTGAAGTACCGCAGACAGGCGGTCGAGATCCCGTGGGCCTTCCCGGTGGCCCGCACCAGCCACTCCCCGGTCAGCTTGGTCTCGCCGTACGGGTTGATCGGCAGGCAGGGCGTCTCCTCGGTGATGAGCTCCACGTCCGGTACGCCGTAGACGGCCGCCGACGACGAGAAGAGGAAGCGCCGCACATCCGCCGCGACCACGGCCTCCAGCAGCACGCCCAGCCCGGCGACGTTCTCCCGGTAGTACAGCAGCGGCTTCTCCACGGACTCGCCGACCTGCTTCTTCGCCGCGAGATGCACCACACCGCTCACCGCGTGCCCGGCCAGCACCCGGTCCAGCAGGGCCCGGTCGGAGGCCGAGCCCTCCACCAGGGTCACGTCCTCGGGCAGCCGGTCCACGATGCCGCTGGAGCGGTCGTCGAGCACCACGACCCGCTCGCCCGCCGCCACCATGGCCCGCGCCACGTGTGCCCCGATATAACCCGCCCCGCCTGTGATCAGCCATGTCATGACCGTCAGCCTAAGGGCCCGCCGTCCGCGCCCCGGCCCGCGGGTTTGTGGGCCGGGCCCCCGATCGATGATGATGATCGCGAACGGCGACCGCGCTTGCGGATCCACCCGAACAGCGCACAAACGGGTGGTGAACTCAGCCTTCCGTTCATCGGATAGCCTCAGCCGACACGCCGCCGGCCCGTCTCGTGGCCGTGCGGCCGTGTGTCGTCCCCGTCAGTGCCAAGGGTCGTCCCCGTCAGTGCCAAGGAGTGAGTTCGTCTGTCGACCGCCATCCTCACCGGTACGCCGGTACCCGGGTCGTCGCTCGCGGACGATCTGCGGTCCCTGGGCTTCGATGTGCAGACCGCCGTCGACGCCGGTGACGCCGCAGCCCTGCTCGCCGCCGTTCCGGCCGGCCGCCGGGTCGCCCTCGTCGACCCGCGCTTCGTGGGCCACGTCCACGCGCTGCGGCTCGGACTGACCGACCCGCGCTTCGCCGTCGCCACCGTGCCCGGCGCGCTCACCGCCCGGCCCGAGGCGCGCGGCGCCCTGCTGAGTGCGCTCCGGCGCACCACGGCCGCCGTCGGCGCGGGCGCCCCGGTCGTCGAGCCGGACACCGACCCCGCGCCCGAGGACCGCACCGTCCCCGGCCGGATCGCCGTGGCACTGGAGGCCGACGGCACCGCCGTACAGCGCCCCGCCCTCGGCTCGCTCGTCGCGGCCGTCCCCACGGACCCGGAGCAGCGGGCCGCCGCCGAGGCGGGCCTCGCCTCGGTCGACGACGAGGCCGTACGGCTGCGCAGCGCGGTGAAGGCGCACGACGGCTTCTTCACCACCTTCTGCATCAGCCCCTACTCCCGCTACATCGCCCGCTGGTGCGCCCGCCGCAACCTCACCCCGAACCAGGTCACCACCGCCTCGCTGATCACCGCGCTGATCGCGGCGGGCGCGGCGGCCACCGGCACCCGGGGCGGCTATGTCGCCGCCGGGATCCTGCTGATGGTCTCCTTCGTACTGGACTGCACCGACGGGCAGCTCGCCCGCTACTCGCTGCAGTACTCCACGATGGGGGCCTGGCTGGACGCCACCTTCGACCGGGCCAAGGAGTACGCGTACTACGCGGGGCTCGCCATCGGCGCCGTACGCGGCGGCGACGACGTATGGGTGCTGGCGCTGGGCGCGATGGTCCTCCAGGCCTGCCGCCATGTCGTGGACTTCTCGTTCAACGAGGCCAACCACGACGCGGTCGCCAATACCAGCCCCACCGCCGCCCTCTCCGGCAAGCTCGACAGCGTCGGCTGGACGGTCTGGGCGCGCCGGATGATCGTGCTGCCGATCGGCGAGCGCTGGGCCATGATCGCGGTCCTCACCGCGCTCACCACGCCGCGCATCGTCTTCTACGCCCTGCTCGTCGGCTGCGCGCTCGCCGCCTGCTACACCACAGCGGGCCGTCTGCTGCGCTCGCTGACCCGCAAGGCGCGCCGTACCGACCGCGCCGCGCAGGCCCTCGCGGACCTCGCCGACTCCGGCCCGCTCGCCCAGGGCGTCGCGGCCGTCGCCCCCGGGCTCCGGGGCGCGTTCACCGCTCCGGCCGTCGCCCTGCTCGGCACGCTCGTGATGATCGGCGGTGCCCTCTTCCTCCCGTACGGAAGTTGGCTCACCGTCGCCGCCGCTGCGGTGTACGTGGTCCTCTCCGGCCTCGCCGTCGCCCGCCCGCTCAAGGGCGCGCTCGACTGGCTGGTGCCGCCGTTCTTCCGGGCCGCGGAGTACGTCACGATCCTGGTGCTGGCGGCCCGCAGCGACGTCCCGCACGCCGTTCCGGCGGCCTTCGGGCTGGTCTCGGCCGTCGCCTACCATCACTACGACACGGTGTACCGCATTCGCGGAGGCACCGGCGCGCCGCCCCAGTGGCTGGTGCGGACGATCGGTGGACACGAGGGCCGTACCGCGCTGGTGGCCGTCCTCGCCGCCGTACTCACCCATGCCTCAGGTTTCACCACGGCCCTGACCGCGCTCGCGGTCGCCGTGGCTCTGGTGGTGCTCGTGGAGTCCATCCGCTTCTGGGTGTCCTCCTCGGCGCCCGCCGTACACGACGAAGGAGAACTCGCATGATCGGCCTCGTACTGGCAGCCGGTGCAGGACGACGTCTGCGCCCCTACACGGACACGCTCCCCAAGGCGCTCGTCCCTGTCGACGGCGACAAGACGGTCCTCGACCTCACGCTCGCCAACTTCGCCGAGGTCGGACTCACCGAGGTCGCGATCGTCGTCGGCTACCGCAAGGAGGCTGTCTACGCCCGCAAGGCCGAGCTGGAGGCGACCTACGGCCTCACCCTCACGCTGATCGACAACGACAAGGCCGAGGAGTGGAACAACGCCTACTCCCTGTGGTGCGCCCGTGACGTCATCAAGCGCGGCGTGATCCTCGCCAACGGCGACACCGTGCACCCGGTCTCCGTCGAGAAGACCCTTCTGGACGCCCGCGGCAAGGGCCAGAAGATCATCCTCGCCCTGGACACCGAGAAGAGCCTCGCCGACGAGGAGATGAAGGTCATCACCGCGGAGGGCAAGGGAGTTCAGCGCATCACCAAGCTGATGGACCCGGCCACCGCGACCGGTGAGTACATCGGCGTCACCCTCATCGAGGCCGAGGCCGCCGAGGAGCTGGCGGACGCGCTGAAGACCACCTTCGAGCGCGACCCCGACCTCTACTACGAGGACGGCTACCAGGAGCTGGTCAACCGCGGCTTCACCGTGGACGTGGCCCCCATCGGCACCGTGACCTGGGTCGAGATCGACAACCACGACGACCTCAAGAAGGGCCGTGAGATCGCGTGCCAGTACTGACCCGGCTCATTCCGTCCCCGGTCGTCGTCGACATCCGGCGCGGCGCCATGGACGATCTGGCGGGTCTCCTGGCCGATCAGCGGATCTCCACCTCGGGCAAGCTCGCCATCGCGATCAGCGACGGCTCCGGGCGCGCCCTCAGGGAGAGGCTCGCTCCGGTCCTGCCGGGTGCCGACTGGTATCCGGTCTCCGACGGCACGATCGACTCCGCGGTGAAGCTCGCCGACGGCATCAAGGGCAACCGGTACGACGCCGTCGTCGGCCTCGGCGGCGGCAAGATCATCGACGTGGCGAAGTACGCCGCGGCGCGGGTCGGCCTGCCGCTGGTCGCCGTCGCGACGAACCTCTCGCACGACGGCCTGTGCTCGCCGGTCGCCACGCTCGACAACGACAACGGGCGCGGCTCCTACGGGGTCCCCACCCCGATCGCCGTGGTCATCGACCTCGACGTGATCCGTGAGGCGCCCGCCCGTTACGTCCGTTCCGGCATCGGCGACGCGATCTCGAACATCTCCTGCGTCGCCGACTGGGAGCTGGCCCACGAGGTCAACGGCGAGGAGATCGACGGACTCGCGGCCGCGATGGCCCGCCAGGCCGGCGAGGCCGTGCTGCGCCACCCGGGCGGCGTCGGCGACGACGCCTTCCTGAAGGTGCTGGCCGAGGGGCTCGTGCTCACCGGTATCTCGATGTCGGTCGCGGGCGACTCGCGCCCGGCGTCCGGCGCCTGCCACGAGATCAACCACGCCTTCGACCTGCTCTACCCCCAGCGCGCGGCCAGCCACGGTGAGCAGGTCGGCCTCGGCGCCTGCTTCGCCATGCATCTGCGCGGTGCCCGCCAGGAGTCGCTCCTGATGGCATCGATACTGCGCCGCCACGGTCTGCCGGTCCTGCCGGAGGAGATCGGGTTCAGCGTCGACGAGTTCGTCAAGGCCGTCGACTACGCGCCGCAGACGCGTCCGGGACGCTTCACGATCCTGGAGCACCTCAACCTGTCCACCGACAAGATCAGGGACGCGTACGCCGACTATGCGACGACCATCAGTAGCTGAACTCCGTCCGGTCGTGCACCCCCCGGGGGTCAAGGACCGGCGCAGCGGCGAGCACTGGGCCGGGCGCATGTACATGCGCGAGGTCTCGCTGCGCGTGGACCGCTACCTGGTCAACACCCGCGTCACGCCGAACCAGGTCACGTACGTGATGACGCTGGCCGGTGCGCTGGCCGCCCCGGCGCTGCTGGTGCCGGGCGTCTGGGGCGCCGTGCTCGGTGTGGTGATGGTCCAGCTCTACCTGCTCTTCGACTGCGTGGACGGCGAGCTGGCCCGCTGGAAGAAGCAGTACTCGCTCAGCGGGGTCTATCTGGACCGGGTCGCCGCCTATCTGTGCGACGCGGCGGTGCTCGTCGGCCTCGGCCTGCGCGCCGCCGACATCTGGGGCGAGGGCCGGATCGACTGGCTCTGGGCCTTCCTCGGCACGCTGGCCGCGCTCGGCGCGATCCTGATCAAGGCCGAGACGGACCTGGTGGGCGTGGCCCGCCACCAGGGCGGGCTGCCGCCGGTCAAGGAGGCGGCCTCCGAGCCGCGCTCCTCCGGCGTGGCGCTGGCCCGCAAGGCGGCCGCCGCGCTCAAGTTCCACCGGCTGATCCTCGGCATCGAGGCATCCCTGGTGATCCTCGTGGTGGCCGTCGTGGACGCGATCGGGGGCGACCTCTTCTACACCCGCCTGACCGTGGCGGTCATGGCCGGCATCGCGCTGCTGCAGACCCTGCTGCACCTGGTGTCCGTCCTGGCGTCCAGCAGGCTGAAGTGACCTTCCCCATGAAACTGGGCGCGGTGATCATCACCATGGGCAACCGCCCGGACGAGCTCCGCGCCCTCCTCGATTCGGTCACCGCCCAGCACGGTGACCGGATCGAGGTCGTGGTGGTCGGCAACGGCGCCCCGGTGCCCGATGTGCCCGCCGGGGTGCGCACGGTGGAACTGCCCGAGAACCTGGGCATCCCCGGCGGCCGCAACGTCGGCATCGAGGCGTTCGGTCCCTGCGGTGCGGACGTGGACGTGCTGCTCTTCCTGGACGACGACGGGCTGCTGCCGAACCGGGACACCGCCGAGCTGTGCCGGCAGGCGTTCGAGGCCGATCCGAAGCTGGGGATCGTCACCTTCCGGATCGCCGACCCGGAGACCGGCGCCACCCAGCGGCGGCACGTGCCCCGGCTGCGGGCCGCCGACCCGATGCGCTCCTCGCGGGTGACGACGTTCCTCGGCGGCGCCAACGCGGTACGCACCAAGGTCATCGCCGAGGTCGGCCCGCTGCCGGAGGACTTCTTCTATGCGCACGAGGAGACGGACCTGGCCTGGCGGGCGCTGGACGCGGGGTGGATGATCGACTACCGCGCGGACATGGTGCTGAACCACCCCACCACCGCCCCGTCCCGGCACGCGGTCTACCACCGCATGGTCGCCCGTAACCGGGTCTGGCTCGCCCGCCGGAACCTGCCCGCCCCGCTGGTCCCCCTCTACCTCGGGGTCTGGCTGCTGCTGACCCTGGTGAGGCGTCCGTCACCGCCCGCGCTGAAGGCATGGTTCGGCGGTTTCCGGGAAGGCTGGTCGACGCCCTGCGGGCCTCGGCGTCCGATGAAGTGGCGTACGGTGTGGCGGCTGACGAGGCTGGGCCGACCTCCGGTCATCTGAGAGGCTTTCCTCTGAGAGCATGAGGCGTATTTTCTTTCCGGAACCTGTCCGCCTGAGCCGCGCCCGCGACTGGCTGCGCGTGAAGACGAGAGTTTCAACTTGTGAGTGACACGACCCACGACGGTGGGGTAGCCCTCGGGACCCCGCCGTCCGCCGACGAGGGCCTCGGCGCGGCCCAGCTGGCCGCCAAGTACGGCCTGACCGTGAGCGGCGCCCGGCCGGGGCTGTTCGCGTACATGCGACAGCTCTGGGGCCGACGCCACTTCATCCTGGCCTTCTCCCGGGCGAAGCTGACCGCTCAGTACAGCCAGGCCAAGCTCGGCCAGCTGTGGCAAGTGGTCACGCCCTTGCTGAACGCCTGTGTCTATTACCTGATCTTCGGGCTGATCCTGGGGACCAGGGAGGGGATTCCCCACGACGTCTTCGTGCCGTTCCTGGTCACCGGCGTCTTCGTCTTCACCTTCACCCAGAGCTCGGTCATGGCCGGTGTGCGGGCCATCTCCGGCAACCTCGGCCTGGTCCGGGCCCTCCACTTCCCCCGGGCCTCGCTGCCCATCTCCTTCTCGCTCCAGCAGCTCCAGCAGCTGCTGTTCTCGATGATCGTGCTGGTCGCGGTCGCCGTCATCTTCGGCAGCTACCCCTCGCTGTCGTGGCTCCTGGTGATCCCCGCCCTGATTCTCCAGTTCTTCTTCAACACCGGCCTGGCCCTCGTCATGGCGCGGCTCGGCTCCAAGACCCCCGACCTCGCGCAGCTGATGCCGTTCGTCATGCGCACCTGGATGTACGCCTCGGGCGTCATGTTCTCCATCCCGGTGATGCTCAAGGACAAGCCGGCCTGGATCGCCGACGTACTGCAGTACAACCCGGCGGCGGTCTACATGGACCTGGTCCGCTTCGCGCTGATCGACGGTTACGGCTCCGAGAACCTGCCGGACCACGTCTGGGCCGTCGGCCTGGGCTGGGCCGTGCTGCTGGGCGTCGTGGGATTCGTGTACTTCTGGAAGGCGGAGGAGCGGTACGGCCGTGGCTGACGACAACGCACAGGGACGCATCCCCACGGTGATCGCCGACGACGTGCACATCGTGTACCGCGTCAACGGCACGGGCGGCGGCCGCGGCAGCGCCACCGCCGCGCTGAGCCGCATGATGCGGCGGGGCAAGGGCGAGCCGCGCGGCGTCCGGAAGGTGCACGCGGTCCGCGGGGTCTCCTTCACCGCCTACCGCGGCGAGGCCATCGGCCTCATCGGCACCAACGGCTCCGGCAAGTCGACGCTGCTGCGCGCCATCGCCGGTCTGCTGCCGACCGAATCCGGCCAGGTGTACACGGACGGCCAGCCCTCGCTGCTCGGCGTGAACGCGGCGCTGATGAGCGATCTGACCGGCGAGCGCAACGTCGTGCTCGGCGGCCTGGCCATGGGCATGACCCAGGCCGAGGTCCGCTCCCGCTACCAGGAGATCGTCGACTTCTCCGGCATCAACGAGAAGGGCGACTTCATCACCCTGCCGATGCGGACGTACTCCTCCGGCATGGCCGCGCGACTGCGCTTCTCGATCGCCGCCGCCAAGAACCACGACGTCCTCATGATCGACGAGGCGCTGGCCACCGGCGACCGCAAGTTCCGGGTCCGCTCCGAGGAGCGGATCCGCGAGCTGCGCAAGGAGGCGGGCACGGTCTTCCTGGTCAGCCACAACAACAAGTCGATCAGGGACACCTGCGACCGCGCGCTCTGGCTGGAGAAGGGCGAGCTCCTCATGGACGGCCCCACCGAGGAAGTCCTCAAGGCGTACGAACGCGAAACGGGCAAGTAGCCCCAGCTCTCCCCGTGGCCCCCGCCGGACCGTTCCGGCGGGGGCCGTGCGGTGCCCGGCAGACCGCCCGCAGTAGGCCCCCAGGGGCGATCTCCTCCCGGCGGATGACGTCAATTCCGCCGTACGCGGGGAAGGTTGACGGACGCGGCCGGGAAGCGGCGGCGGGCGCTCCACCCCGCCGGTCCGCTGTGAGCTGTACAACGTAAGCTGTAGCGGTGCTGATTCATGGCAAGTAGGGCGATACGCCCCGGCACCGTCCGCTCTGCCGCAGTGCACTCGGAAGAATGAACGGCGTGTCCGAAAAGGGTTGTTTTGGGTCAGCAGTGTAGAACGGGAGATGTGACGGCAATGACGGAAGATCTCCAGCTCCGACGTGGTTTCGCCGTCCCCGCGCCGGGCGGTCCGCAGTGACTTCTCCCCCCGAGGCGCGCATCGGCGACGCCACCCTCGGCAAGGCCGCGGACGAGAACTTCCCCGTGGCGCCCTTCTTCCTGCCCCGCGCCTGGCGCGACGACCTGATGGCGGTCTACGGATTCGCCCGGCTCGTCGACGACATCGGTGACGGCGACCTCGCACCCGGTGGCGCGGACGCCCGCCACCTCGGCCTGGAGCCGGAGCGGAGCGACGACCGCCTCGCCATGCTCGACGCCTTCGAGGCCGACCTCCACCGGGTCTTCGCCACCACCGGCGATGAGCCGCGCCACCCGCTCCTGCGCAACCTGCGCCCCACCGTGCGGCGCCGCGCGCTCACCCCCGAGCCCTTCCTCGGCCTGATCGAGGCCAACCGCCAGGACCAGAAGATCCGCCGCTACGGCACCTACGCCGAGCTCGCCGCCTACTGCGAGCTCTCGGCGAACCCGGTCGGCCGCCTGGTCCTCGCCCTCACCGGCACCACGAGCCCGGAACGCGTCCGCCGCTCCGACGCGGTCTGCACCGCGCTCCAGATCGTCGAGCACCTGCAGGACGTGGCCGAGGACCTGGCCCGCGACCGGATCTATCTGCCCGCCGAGGACATGGAACGCTTCCGGGTCACCGAGACCGACCTGGCCGCGCCCACCGCCGGTGCCTCCGTGCGCGCCCTGATCGCCTACGAGGCCCAGCGTGCGAACGACCTGCTGGACGAGGGCCCCCCGCTGGTGGGCAGCGTCGACGGCAGGCTCAAGCTGCTCCTCGCCGGATTCGTCGGGGGCGGCCGCAGCGCGCTCACGGCGATCTCGGCCGCCGGATTCGACGTACTGCCCGGACCGCCCAAGCCCACCAAGCCCAGCCTGCTGCGCGAAGTGGGAATCGTCTTGCGAAGAGCGCGTGGAGAGAGGTGAGCCGGACCGTGGAGGGACAGACGACGTACATGTCGCCGCCGGTGCAGGCCGCATACAGTTACTGCGAGGCCGTCACCGGACAGCAGGCCCGTAACTTCGCCTACGGCATCAGACTGCTGCCGTACGAGAAGCGGCAGGCCATGTCGGCGCTGTACGCCTTCTCCCGTCGGGTCGACGACATCGGCGACGGGGAGCTGGACCCGGAGACCAAGCGGACCCGGCTGGAGAGCACCCGCGAGCTGCTGGAGCGGATCCGCAAGGACGCGGTCGACGAGGACGACACCGACCCGGTGGCCGTCGCGCTCGCGGACGCCGCCCGCCGCTTCCCGCTCCCGCTCGGCGGACTCGACGAGCTGATCGACGGCGTCCTGATGGACGTCCGGGGCGCGACCTACGAGACCTGGGACGACCTCAAGGCCTACTGCCGCTGTGTCGCCGGAGCCATCGGACGCCTCAGCCTCGGCGTCTTCGGCACCGCGCCGGGCGCCCGCGGGGCCGAGCGCGCCGCGGAGTACGCCGACACCCTCGGCCTCGCCCTCCAGCTCACCAACATCCTGCGCGACGTCCGCGAGGACGCCGGCAACGGACGCACCTACCTGCCCGCCGAGGACCTGGCCAAATTCGGCTGCTCGGCAGGGTTCCACCGCACCACCCCGCCCCCCGGCTCCGACTTCGCCGGCCTCATCCACTTCGAGGTCCGCCGCGCCCGCGCCCTGTTCGCCGAGGGCTACCGGCTGCTGCCGATGCTCGACCGCCGCAGCGGCGCCTGCGTCGCGGCGATGGCCGGAATCTATCGCCGCCTCCTCGACCGGATCGAGCGCGACCCCGAGGCCGTCCTGCGCGGACGGGTCTCGCTGCCCGGCCACGAGAAGGCCTATGTCGCGGTGCGCGGCCTGTCCGGACTGGACGCCCGCCACATCTCGCGGCTCACCGCCAGGGGGCGATCCTGATGGACGCCGGCACCTCCGGCCGCCGGGCAACCCTCCGGTGGCCCGACGCGTCACAGACTGCGACGATCTCCAGGGTGAGGACCCGGCAGACGGCCACGACCCGACGGGAGGGGCACGCATGAGCGACGAGACCCCGCGCCCCGTCGCCGTTGTCGTCGGCGGCGGACTCGCCGGCGTCACGGCGGCGCTCCGCCTCGCCGACGCCGGACTGGACGTGACCCTCCTGGAAGGGCGGCCCCGCCTCGGCGGCCTCGCCTTCTCCTTCCAGCGCGGCGACCTCACCGTCGACAACGGCCAGCACGTCTACCTGCGCTGCTGCACCGGCTACCGCTGGTTCCTCGACCGGATCGACGCCTCCCACCTGGCCCCGCTCCAGGACCGCCTCGACGTGCCCGTGCTGGACGTCGGCCGGGCCGCCGGACCGCGCCTGGGACGGATCCGCCGCACCGGCCTGCCCGTACCGCTGCACCTCGCCGGCGGGCTCGCCGCCTACCCGCACCTCTCGCTCGCCGAGAAGGCGAGCGTCGGCCGGGCCGCCCTCGCGCTCGGCCGCCTGGACCCCGCCGACCCCGAGCTGGACCGCGTCGACTTCGCCACCTGGCTGCGCCGCAACGGCCAGTCCGAGCGCACCATCGAGGCCCTCTGGGACCTCGTCGGCGTCGCCACCCTGAACGCCACCGCCCCGAACGCCTCCATGGCGCTCGCCGCGAAGGTCTTCAAGACCGGCCTGCTCTCCGAGCCCGGCGCCGCCGACATCGGCTGGGCCGCCGTGCCGCTCGGCGAACTGCACGACACCCTCGCCCGCAAGGCCCTGGACACCGCGGGCGTCCGCACCGAGCTGCGCGCCAAGGCCGGGTCCCTCACCCGTACCGAGGACGGCCGCTGGAGCGTGGAGACGGCGGGGGAGCGGATCACCGCCGACACCGTCGTGCTGGCCGTGCCGCAGACCGAGACCCACGACCTGCTGCCCGCGGGCGCGCTGGACGAGCCGGAGCTGCTGCTCGACATCGACAACGCCCCGATCCTCAACGTGCACGTCGTCTACGACCGCAAGGTGCTGCGCAGGCCGTTCTTCGCCGCGATCGGCTCCCCGGTGCAGTGGGTCTTCGACCGCACCCACGCCTCGGGGCTCACGGGCCCCGGGCAGTATCTGGCCGTCTCGCAGTCGGCCGCCCAGGACGAGATCGACCTGCCCGTCGCCGAACTGCGCTCCCGCTATCTGCCCGAGCTGGAGCGGCTGCTGCCCGCCGCCCGCGGCGCCGGCATCCGCGACTTCTTCGTCACCCGGGAGCGCACCGCAACCTTCGCGCCCGCCCCGGGCGTCGGACGGCTGCGCCCCGGCCCCCGCACCCGGCTGCCCGGCCTTCAGCTGGCGGGGGCCTGGACCGCCACCGGCTGGCCCGCGACGATGGAGGGTGCCGTGCGCAGCGGCGCCGGTGCCGCCGACGCGGCGCTCCAGGACCTCGGCCGCCCCCTTGGACATCCGCTGCAGGAGGCGGCATGAGCAGTACCACCGGAACAAGAGGAGAGTCTGTGACCCCGGCGAATCCGGCTTTCGACACCGTGGCGGACACCGCGGACGTCACCGCGCTTCTGGAGCGCGGACGAGCCCTGTCAGCGCCGGTCCTGCGGGCTGCCGTGGACCGGCTCGCGCCGCCCATGGACACCGTCGCCGCCTACCACTTCGGCTGGATCGACGCCGAGGGACGGCCCTCGGACGGCGACGGCGGCAAGGCCGTGCGCCCCGCGCTCGCCCTGCTGTCCGCCGAAGCGGCCGGCGCCCCCGCCGAGGCCGGCATCCCCGGCGCGGTGGCCGTCGAACTCGTGCACAACTTCTCGCTGCTGCACGACGACCTGATGGACGGCGACGAGCAGCGCCGCCACCGCGACACCGTCTGGAAGGTGCACGGCCCCGCCCAGGCGATCCTGGTCGGCGACGCGCTCTTCGCACTCGCCTACGACCTGCTGCTGGAGCTCGGCACGGTCGAGGCGGGCCGCGCGGCCCGCCGGCTGACCACCGCCACCCGCAAGCTCATCGACGGCCAGGCCCAGGACATCTCCTACGAGCACCGCGAGCGGGTCACCGTCGAGGAGTGCCTGGAGATGGAGGGAAACAAGACCGGCGCGCTGCTGGCCTGCGCCGTCTCCATCGGCGCGGTGCTCGGCGGCGCCGACGACCGCACCGCCGACACCCTGGAGGCGTACGGCTATCACCTCGGCCTCGCCTTCCAGGCCGTCGACGACCTGCTCGGCATCTGGGGCGACCCGGAGTCCACCGGCAAGCAGACCTGGAGCGACCTGCGCCAGCGCAAGAAGTCCCTGCCCGTCGTCGCGGCGCTCGCCGCGGGCGGCGAGGCGTCCGAGCGGTTGGGCGAGCTGCTCGCCGCCGACGCCAAGAGCAACGACTTCGACAGCTTCTCCGAAGAGGAGTTCGCCGCCCGCGCGGCACTCATCGAGGAGGCGGGCGGCCGCGAGTGGACCGCCCAGGAAGCCCGTCGTCAGCACGCGGTCGCCATCGAGGCGCTGCACGCCGTCGACATGCCCCACCGGGTGAGGGAGCAGCTCACCGAGCTCGCCGACTTCGTGGTGGTACGAAAGAGATGATCACTTTCCGCATATGACTCGCAGTCGCCGGCCGGCGCCCCTCACCGGGCGCCGGCCGACGGAGACCCCAGCACAGCAGAGAACCGACTGCACGTAAGGGGAAGCTCATGACAGCGACGACCGACGGATCGACCGGGGCCGCGAACCTCTCCGGGGCCCCGGCCGACGATCCGACCGACACGACCACCGCCGCGGACGACGTGACCGCCGCCGCGCGACGGGCCGCGGAACGCTCCGTGGAGCACCTCCTCGGCAGACAGGACGAGCAGGGCTGGTGGAAGGGCGACCTCGCCACCAACGTCACGATGGACGCCGAGGACCTGCTCCTGCGTCAGTTCCTCGGCATCCAGGACGCGGAGACGACCCGGGCGGCCGCCCTCTTCATCCGCGGCGAACAACTCGGCGACGGCACCTGGAACACCTTCTACGGCGGACCGGGCGACCTCTCCGCCACGATCGAGGCGTACGTCGCCCTGCGGCTGGCCGGGGACCGCCCCGACGAACCGCACATGGCCCGAGCCTCCGGCTGGATCAGGGAGCAGGGCGGCATCGCGGCGGCCCGCGTCTTCACCCGCATCTGGCTGGCCCTGTTCGGCTGGTGGAAATGGGACGACCTCCCCGAACTGCCGCCCGAGCTGATGTTCTTCCCCAAGTGGGTCCCGCTCAACATCTACGACTTCGGCTGCTGGGCCCGGCAGACCATCGTGCCGCTCACCATCGTCTCCGCGAAGCGCCCGGTCCGCCCCGCGCCCTTCGCCCTGGACGAGCTGCACACCGACCCGGACCACCCCAACCCGGCCAGGAAGCTCGCCCCGCCCGCCAGTTGGGACGGACTCTTCCAGCGCCTCGACAAAGGGCTGCACCTCTATCACAAGGTCGCCCCGCGCCCGCTGCGCCGTATCGCGATGAACGTGGCCGCCCGGTGGATCATCGAGCGCCAGGAGAACGACGGCTGCTGGGGCGGGATCCAGCCGCCCGCCGTCTACTCCATCATCGCGCTGCACCTGCTCGGCTACGACCTCGACCACCCGGTGATGAAGGCCGGGCTGGCCTCGCTCGACCGGTTCGCCGTCCGGCGCGAGGACGGCGCCCGGATGGTCGAGGCCTGCCAGTCGCCCGTCTGGGACACCTGCCTGGCCACCATCGCGCTGGCCGACGCCGGACTCAGACCCGACCACCCGGCGCTGGTGAAGGCCGCCGACTGGATGCTGGCCGAGGAGATCACCCGACCCGGTGACTGGGCGGTGCGAAAACCCGAACTGGCCCCGGGCGGCTGGGCGTTCGAGTTCCACAACGACAACTACCCGGACATCGACGACACGGCCGAAGTCGTCCTGGCGCTGCGCCGGGTGCGCCACCCCGACCCCGCCCGGATGCAGGCGGCCATCGACCGCGGGGTCCGCTGGAACCTCGGGATGCAGTCCCGCAACGGGGCCTGGGGCGCGTTCGACGCCGATAACACCAGCCCCTTCCCCAACCGGCTTCCCTTCTGCGACTTCGGCGAGGTCATCGACCCGCCGTCGGCCGACGTCACCGGCCATGTCGTGGAGATGCTCGCCGTCGAGGGACTCGCGAACCACCCCCGTACCCGCGAGGGCATCGAGTGGCTGCTCGCCGAACAGGAGGCGTGCGGCGCCTGGTTCGGCCGCTGGGGCGTCAACTACGTTTACGGCACCGGGTCCGTGGTGCCCGCCCTGATCGCCGCCGGACTGCCCGCCGGACACCCCGCGATCCGCCGGGCCGTCGGCTGGCTGGAGTCCGTCCAGAACGACGACGGCGGCTGGGGCGAGGACCTGCGCTCCTACCAGGAGGAGAAGTGGATCGGACACGGTGAGTCCACCGCGTCCCAGACCGCCTGGGCGCTGCTCGCCCTCCTCGCCGCGGGCCGCCGCGACACCCGCCCGGTCGCCCGCGGCGTCACCTGGCTGACCGAGGCGCAGCAGGCCGACGGCTCCTGGGACGAGCCGTATTTCACCGGCACCGGCTTCCCCTGGGACTTCTCCATCAACTACCACCTCTACCGCCAGGTCTTCCCGCTCACCGCACTCGGGCGTTATGTGTACGGCGACCCGTTCGCCGACCGCGCGGACGCCGTCGAGGGGGCCTGATGGACGATCCGAGAGGGCCCGGGAGCCCCGTGCCGCCGCTGCTGGTCGCCTGCGCCCTCGGCATCGAGCAGGTGGCCCTGCGCAGCGGCAGGGGCGCCCCGGGCCCGGTCCGGGTCCTGCGCACCGGAATGGGCCCCCGGGCGGCGGAGACGGCCGTGGCGCGCCTCCTGGGCCCCGACGGGGTTCCGGACGCCGCCGTGATCGCCTCCGGGTTCTGCGCCGGCCTCCTTCCGGGGATGCACCCCGGGGACCTGGTCGTCGCCGAGGAGACCCGGGATGTGGACGGCACCACCCCCTGCACCGGCACCGGCGTCCTGGTCGCCGCCCTCGCCAGGGCCGTCCCCGGCCGCACCGTCCACACCGGCCCCCTGACCGGCTCCGACCACGTCGTACGGGGCTCCGAGCGGGCCGCGCTGCGGGCGGGCGGGGCCATCGCGGTGGACATGGAGTCCGCCGCGACACTGCGTACCGCCCTGTGTCACGGACCGCGCCCGGTTGCGGCCGTCCGGGTGGTCGTGGACGCTCCAGAGCATGAGCTCGTCCGCATCGGCACCGTACGCGGTGGAATATCGGCGTTCCGCGTTCTTCGTGCCGTCCTTCCGGCTTTCTACGAATGGCACCGATCTTTACTGCTCCCCAGGAGGTGAGCTAGATGGCCATGCCGCTCCGCCAGACCATCAAGGTTGCGACGTATCTCTTCGAACAGAAGCTCCGCAAGCGTGAGAAGTTCCCGCTGATCGTCGAGCTGGAGCCGTTGTTCGCCTGCAACCTCGCCTGCGAGGGATGCGGCAAGATCCAGCACCCGGCCGGTGTCCTGAAGCAGCGCATGCCGGTCGCCCAGGCGGTGGGCGCGGTCCTCGAATCCGGGGCCCCCATGGTGTCCATCGCCGGTGGCGAGCCGCTGATGCATCCGCAGATCGACGAGATCGTGCGCCAGCTCGTCGCGAGGAAGAAGTACGTCTTCCTCTGCACCAACGCCATGCTGATGCGCAAGAAGCTCGACAAGTTCACCCCGTCCCCGTACTTCGCCTTCGCCGTCCACATCGACGGGCTGCGCGAACGGCACGACGAGTCGGTCGCCAAGGAAGGCGTCTTCGACGAGGCCGTCGCCGCGATGAAGGAGGCCAAGCGGCGCGGCTTCCGCGTCACCACCAACTCCACCTTCTTCAACACCGACACCCCGCAGACCATCATCGAGGTCCTCAACTACCTCAACGACGACCTGCACGTCGACGAGATGATGATCTCGCCGGCCTACGCCTACGAGAAGGCTCCCGACCAGGAGCACTTCCTGGGTGTCGAGCAGACCCGCGAACTCTTCAAGAAGGCCTTCGCGGGCGGCAACCGGGCCCGCTGGCGGCTCAACCACTCGCCGCTCTTCCTGGACTTCCTGGAGGGCAAGGCGGACTTCCCGTGCACCGCGTGGGCGATCCCGAACTACTCGCTCTTCGGCTGGCAGCGCCCGTGCTACCTGATGAGCGACGGTTACGTACCGACGTACCGTCAGCTCATCGAGGAGACCGACTGGGACAAGTACGGCCGCGGCAAGGACCCGCGCTGCGCCAACTGCATGGCGCACTGCGGCTACGAGCCCACGGCGGTGCTCGCCACCATGGGGTCCCTCAAGGAATCCCTGCGCGCGGCCCGGGAGACCGTCACCAGCAACCGGTGAGCCGGTGACCGACGAGGTACGGCCGGCCGCCGCGGGTTTTCCCGGGGCGGCCGGCCGCACGACGCAGCACATCCGAAGGAGAAGAGCGGGCGATGACGGACGGCGGATCCCAGGGCTTCGATCTGGCGCGGCTCCTCGCCGAGCGCGGGTCCGAGCGGTACGAGCTGCACGCGCGCCACCTCAACCACCAGCTGCCGCGCATGCTCCACACCATCGGCTTCGACAAGGTCTACGAGCGGGCCGAGGGCGCGTACTTCTGGGACGCGGAGGGCGACGACTACCTCGACATGCTCGCCGGTTTCGGCGTCATGGGCCTGGGCCGCCACCACCCCGTCGTCCGGCAGGCCCTGCACGACGTCCTGGACGCCCAGCTGGCCGACCTCACCCGCTTCGACTGCCAGCCGCTGCCCGGACTGCTCGCCGAGAAGCTGCTGACCCACAGCCCGCACCTGGACCGCGTCTTCTTCGGGAACAGCGGTACGGAAGCGGTCGAGACGGCGCTGAAATTCGCCCGGTACGCCACCGGGAAGCCCCGGATCCTCTACTGCGACCACGCCTTCCACGGGCTCACCACCGGATCCCTGTCGGTCAACGGGGAGAGCGGCTTCCGCGACGGGTTCGCCCCGCTGCTCCCCGACACGGCCGTGCCGCTCGGCGATCTGGACGCGCTGCGCCGCGAGCTGAAGCGGGGCGATGTCGCGGCGCTGGTCGTCGAGCCGATCCAGGGCAAGGGCGTGCACGCCGCGCCGCCCGGCTATCTGCGGCAGGCCCAGGAGCTGCTGCACCGGCACAAGGCGCTCCTGATCGCCGACGAGGTGCAGACGGGCCTGGGCCGGACCGGCGACTTCTACGCCTACCAGCACGAGGAGGGCGTGGAGCCCGATCTGGTCTGTGTGGCCAAGGCGCTCTCCGGCGGCTATGTGCCCGTCGGCGCGACCCTCGGCAAGGACTGGATCTTCCGCAAGGTCTACTCCTCGATGGACCGGGTCCTCGTCCACTCCGCGAGCTTCGGCTCCAACGCGCAGGCGATGGCGGCCGGGCTCGCCGTCCTGACCGTGATGGAGGACGAGGAGACCGTCGCGAACGCCCGGCGCACCGGCGATCTGCTCCGCGAGCGGCTGGCGGCCCTGGTGGACCGCTACGAGCTGCTGCACGAGGTCCGCGGGCGCGGGCTGATGATCGGCATCGAGTTCGGCCGGCCGTCGTCGCTGAAGCTCCGCAGCCGCTGGACCATGCTCCAGGCGGCCCGCAAGGGGCTCTTCGCCCAGATGGTCGTGGTGCCGCTGCTCCAGAAGCACCGGATCCTCACCCAGGTCTCCGGCGACCATCTGGAAGTGATCAAGCTGATTCCGCCGCTGGTCATCGGGGATGCAGAGGTGGACCGCTTCGTGGCGGCGTTCACGTCCGTCATGGACGACGCGCACAGCGGCGGCGGACTGATGTGGGACTTCGGTCGCACTCTCGTCAAGCAGGCCGTGGCCAACCGCTGACGGGCGCCACTTTGCCTCCGGGGCAACTTATTTGCCTCGGAGGAAAGATCCTGGCCCAATGGATCCATGAACCCTCCGGACGAAGGGGTGCCGGACGAGCTCCCCGGCGTCGCACCCCGACTGCGTGACCTGCGCCGAAGCCGTGGTCTCACCCTGGAGACCGCCGCCCGGCGGGCCGGGCTCTCCCCGGCCCATCTCTCCCGGCTGGAGACCGGCCGTCGGCAGCCCTCGCTGCCGATGCTGCTGGGGCTGGCCCGTATCTACGGTACGACGGTCTCCGAGCTCCTCGGCGAGCAGCCGCCCGAACGGGACGCGATCGTCCGCGGCGGCGGCTTCGAGGGGGCGGAGGCGGACGGCTGGATGTACCGGCAGGCGGGCGGCTCCGGCCGTGCGATGCAGGCCCTGCGGGTACGTGTTCCGTACGGGGCCCAGGGCGACCTGGTCCGGGTCCATCCCGGCGAGGAGTGGCTGTACGTCATGGAAGGGCGGCTGCGGGTCGGGCTCGGCGACACCGTGCACGACCTCGAACCCGGCGACAGCGCCCATTTCGACTCGCTCACCCCGCACCGGATCGCGGCCGTCGACCGCGGCGGCGCGGAGCTGCTCTTCGTCCACACCCTGCTGCAGAGTCCCGCCGCCGAGCTCTGTCTCGGCAACGCCCTCCACGCGCGCTGACCGGCCGTCCCCGCCGGCTCCATCCTTCGCTCCACCGGCCGCGAGGCCGACAGAGAGGACCGTCATGTCCGATTCCGAACACTACGACCCGCTGGGCCCCGGACGTCGCGTGAACGAGGACCCGCAGGAGAAGCGGATGCCGCGCGGCGTCGTCATCCGGCTCTTCGCCTACCTGGTGGCGGGCCACGTCATCGCGGGCTTCCTCTACCTGCTCTTCGTGGTGGCCGGGAGCAAGTGACGGCCCGCCGCCGGACGGGTCAGTCCTGGTCGAGCAGGCGCTCGCGCAGCAGCTCCCGGGTACCGGAGGAGATCTTCAGCCCCTCGGTGAGGTAGCGGTCGGTCGTGCCCCAGTTCTCCTCGATGGTCGCGAAGGCCGCCGCGAGGTAGGCCGGCCGCGCCCCGAAGAGCGGGTCCAGCAGCTCCAGCACCTCGGGCGACATACCGGCCTCGGACGCGTCGGAGCGCTTCACGTTGTAGCGGCGGTGGAGGTCGTTGGACTTGAGGTAGTCCTCCTCGATCGCCTCCACCTCCACGCCGACCGCCAGCAGGGCGACCGCGATCGAGAGACCGGCCCGGTCCTTGCCCGCCGCGCAGTGCATCAGGGCCGGGACGCTGTCCTCGGCCAGCGCGTGCAGCACCCGGCTGTGCTCGGCGGTGCGGTCCTCGATCGTCGCGCGGTACATCCGGATCATGCGGTCGACGCCCTTGCCGTCCGCGAGGACCGAGCGCAGCTGCTCGATGTTCCCGTCGCTCACCAGCCGCCAGAACTCCGCGCCGTCGGCCGGGTCGGAGAGCGGAATGCTGACATTGCGGACACCGGGCAGCTCGATGTCGTAACCGTCGAGGCGGTGGTCGGCGGAGTGCCGGAAGTCGAAGACCGTGTGCAGTCCGAGCCCGCCGAGGAAGGCCGCGTCCTCGGCGGTGGCGTGCGCCAGGTGGCCGCTGCGGTAGAGCCGGCCGAAGGCGGTGCGCCGCCCGTCCGTGGTGGGGAGCCCGCCCACGTCGCGGAAGTTGCGGACTCCGGTCAGCACGGTCTCTGTCGGCGGGACCTGCGGCACCTGCTGCGTCACGGGGGCTCCTGGGATCTCTGGCGTCGGCGCGGCTCGCCGGCGAGGGCGCTCCCGTGACGATACGACATCGATTCGACAGAAAATCATCACGGTCGACACCTCGATGCGGGGTGCCGACCAGGCCGGACTGACCCGGCGTCAGGAGCACCGCCGACGGCATGTCCGTATTGGTGTATTTCGCAGAACATGCCCCGCTAATGGGGGAGATGAGATTTCAGAGGTGAGCGGGATCATATCCGTGACGGACCGTGGTGAGCGCGCCCCGGGGTATTTCCCTTGCCCGTAAGGAAATCCAAGATCCGTAATCCACGGAGTGTGACGGGAAATCCGATGCGATATCGAATCGATGATTCCGGCGCGCAACCGATGGCTTGTTCCGCTCGTCCTGACCGGTTTACGGTCGCCGCAATCCGGACGGACCGCCTAATCCTGCCGCCGCCCGGAATTCGCACCCACCCACTCACGTGTGGCAGGAGCGGGGGAACCAGGTAAGCCGCCGGTCCGGAGCGATCCGGACCGGCTCGGGGTGAAGTCGCCGCAACGCGACCGGGCATCTCCAGCCCGAACCCGACAGCTCACCTCGCAGGCGCCGGAGAGGAAATCCCCCATGCCCGCAAAGGGTAAGCACCGTCGTCCGAAGTCCGGCCCGATCTCCCGCGGCGTCCTCGCCGCGGGCACCGGTGGCGCCGCACTCGCCCTCCCGCTCATCGGCGCCGGCATCGCGAGCGCCGCCGACCGGGCCGCTCCCGCCGCGAAGCCCGCCGCCGCCTCGGTCGCCGCCGCGCACACCGCCCCGTCGGCCGCTCCCGCCGCGTCGAAGGCCGCCCCGAAGACGTACTCCGTCGTCTCCGGCGACTACCTGTCGAAGATCGCGGCCGAGCACCAGCTCAAGGGCGGGTGGCAGAAGCTGTACCAGGACAACCGCTCCACCGTCGGCGAGAACCCCGGCCTGATCCACCCGGGCATGAAGCTGACCCTCGGCGCCAAGGGCTCCGCCCCGGCCGAGAAGTCCGCCGCTCCCGAGGCCGCCCCGAAGAAGGCCGCTCCGGCCCCGAAGGCCGCGCCGAAGGAAGCCCCGAAGGGCGACACCATCTCCGCCGACGACTCCGAGGGCTCCGGCGCCTCCGCGAAGACCGGCTCCTCCGAGGCCACCGGCTCCGGCTGGTCCGCCCCGCTGGCCAACGCCAACGTCACCACCCAGTACCGCGCTTCCGGCGCCAGCTGGTCCAGCGGCTACCACACCGGCTCGGACTTCCAGGCCGCCTCCGGCACCCCCGTCCTCGCCATCGGACCGGGCACCGTGGTCTCGGCCGGCAACAGCGGCTCGTACGGCAACGAGGTCGTCATCCAGCACGAGGACGGCATGTACTCGCAGTACGCCCACCAGTCCTCGCTGAACGTCTCCGTCGGCCAGACCGTCACCGGCGGCCAGCAGATCGGCCTCTCCGGCTCCACCGGCAACTCCACCGGCCCGCACCTGCACTTCGAGGTCCGCACCGGTCCGAGCTACGGCTCGGACGTCGACCCGATCGCGTACCTGCGTCAGCACGGCGTCTCCGTCTGACCGAGCAGGACCGGAAGTGTCCGAGGGGCGGTGCGCGGCGGCGCACCGCCCCTCCCTTTATTCCGGCTTTACCAAAACCTGACCGGGTGGTCTATCTCACCACCCGTCAACCCCGTATTACGGTCGCGTAGGTCACATCGGACGATGCAGGATAAGTCCTTGTGGCAGACGATTCGAGAAACAACCAGCAGCACATCATCGGGTCGTACGCGGCGATTGGCGACAGTTTCACCGAGGGCGTCGGCGACCCCGGCCCCGACGGGACCTATGTCGGCTGGGCGGACCGCTTCGCGGTGCTCCTCGCCGACCGGCTCCCGGCCCCCGACACGGAGGCCGGCCCCGAGGACTCCCCGCACGGGGACTTCCGCTACGCCAATCTCGCCGTACGAGGACGTCTCCTCGACCAGATCGTCGAGGAGCAGATCCCCCGTGCCAAGGAACTGGCCCCCGACCTGGTCAGCTTCTGTGCGGGCGGCAACGACATCATCCGGCCCGGCACCGACCCCGACGACCTCGCCGAGCGCTTCGAGCGTGCGGTCGCCGACCTGAGCAACGCCGTCGGCACGGTCATGGTCACCACCGGCTTCGACACCCGGGGCGTTCCGGTGCTGCGCCACATGCGCGGCAAGATCGCCACGTACAACGTCCATCTGCGGGCCATCGCCGACCGCTACCAGTGCCCCGTGCTGGACCTGTGGTCGCTGCGCTCGGTCCAGGACCGGCGCGCGTGGGACGCCGACCGGCTGCACCTCTCGCCCGAGGGCCACACCCGCGTCGCCCTGCGCGCCGCCCAGGTCCTCGGCCACGACGTGCCCGCCGACCCCGACCAGCCCTGGCCGCCGCAGGCCCAGCGCAGCCCCTTCGACGAGCGGCGCGACAACATCCAGTGGGCCCGCGAATACCTGGTGCCGTGGATCGGGCGACGGCTGCGCGGCGAGTCCTCCGGCGACCACGTCGAGGCGAAGCGTCCCGACCTGCTGCCGCTGTAGCAGCCGGGCGTTCAGGGCTCCAGCAGGGGCAACGCGCGCCGGGACGGGTTCGGCACCACGAGCCCGTCCGGCGGCGTGCCCGGCGGGCGCTCCGCCGGTATCCGCTCCAGGACGCCGCCCGCGAAGACGTCGTACAGCGGCAGCGACTCCAGATGCACATAGCCGATGTGGCAGTCGCACACGGCGAGCGGACAGGCCCGCGGGCCGAGCGCCCGGCGGTAGCTGCCGTCGTAGAGATTGCCCAGCTCCGCCTTGACGAAGTGACAGCGCCGCACCGTGCCGTCGCCGTCCACCGAGATCACCGACTCGCCCGTCCGGCAGGGCAGCCCCGCCGAGCGGTGCGGATCACGGCTGTAGGGGAACAGCGGATCCAGCTCCGTCCACCGCGCCGCCTCCGCGTCGGTGTACGTGTGGCCCTCGGCGGCGTTCACCCAGAGGTAGACCTCCCCGGGCAGCGCCGCCCGCAGCCGCCGCGCCTCCTCCAGGTGCTCGTCGAACCCCACCACGCCCACGCTGTAGCGGATCCCCTTCGCCGACAGTTCCCGGCATTTGCCCAGAAACCGGTCGTACGGGGTCTGCCCCGGGTGGTACGTGCACCAGAGCGCGATCCGCTCCGGATCGGCGTCCGCCAGCCAGTCGGTGCGGCCGCTCAGATTCGTCTGGATCGCGACCCGGCCGATGTGCGGCAGCCGCGACAGCTCGGTCAGCGCCCGCCGGTACCAGGAGCGCACCAGGCCCTCGCCCCACGGAGTGAACAGCACCGACAGCCGGTCGCCCGTCTGTGCCGCCGCCCAGCAGGTGAACCGCTCCAGCGCCTCCCGGTCCGCCGTGAGCTGCGCGCGACTGTCCCGCCGCTTGGCGAACGGGCAGTACGGACAGTCGTAGTCGCAGGAGGCGAGCGGGCCCCGGTAGAGAATCGTCAGGTCCATGTCCGGCTCACTTCCGCTCGTACGCGGCCATCGCCGCCCGCACCCCGGGCGAGAACAGCGCCGGACCCAGCGCGTCGGAGTGGGCCAGACCCGCCGGGGACAACCGCAGCAGCCCCTCCGGGGCCGAGGAGTCCAGCCAGCCCCGGGCCGCGAACTCCGCCAGCTCGGCCGGGAAGTCCGCGCCCGGATCCGTACCGAACCGCGCCCGGTAGTCCACCACCGGCAGCCCCGCCGCCTGGAGCAGCGACTGCAGCAGATGCCGCCTGCGCGCCTCGGCCACATCGACATACCGGCCGACCTCGGCCCGGGAGAAGTCCTCGGTGGCGGTGAAACGGTCGATGATCGACCGGATCTCCCGCATGTCCACCGCGTAGTCGAAGGAGTAGTGCAGGGCCGCCGTGTACGAACGGGCCCCGCAGCCCAGGCCGATCATGCCGTCGGTCTGGCAGGCGTAGTCCTCGGGACCCTCCTGCTCCCGAGGGGCGTCGGTCCGCCGGAACATCCGCATCGACACCTGCTCGTAGCCGTGCGCCAGCAGATGGTCCCGCCCCACCGCGTACAGCCGCAGCCGCTGCTCGTCCCAGGCGGCGTCCTCCAGGGCCCGCGCCTCGGCGTCGGCCGCGGCGCCCAGGCGGTGCAGACCGGTGAGCGGGCGGACGTACAACGGATACAGATACAGCTCCTCCGGCCGCCAGGCCAGCGCCGCGTCCAGCGAGGCGAGCCAGCTGCGCTCGGTCTGCCCGTCGATGCCGTAGATCAGGTCGATGTTCAGCACCGGGATCCGGGCCTCGCGGATCCGGCCGAGCGCCGCCTCCACATCGGCCCGGCGCTGCGGGCGGACCGCGGCCCGCGCCTCCTCGTCCACGAAGCTCTGCACGCCGATGCTGACCCTGGTCGTGCCCCGGTCGGCCAGCACCGCCAGCCGGTCGGCGGTGGCGGTGGCGGGCGAGGTCTCCACGGAGAGCGGGACCGCGCCCAGGTCGGCGCCCATCCGCTTCTCCGTGATGTCGCAGAGCCGCTCGAGCTCGCCGGCGGTCAGGAACGTCGGCGTGCCGCCGCCGAACGCCGCCGCCGCGAACCGCACCGGCTCCTCGTCGCCCAGGGCCTCCCGTACGGCCACGGCCTGCCGCTCCAGCGCGTCCAGATAGCGCGTCGTCAGCTCCTCGGGCGCGCCGATCCGGGTGAAGAGGTTGCAGAAGCCGCAGCGGACCTCGCAGAACGGTATGTGGAGATAGAGGGAGAGCGCGTCCTTGGGCTCCGCCGCCCACAGCGACCGCAGCGACGGGCGGTCCGCGAGCGGCCGGTAGGCCGTCTTGTGCGGATAGGCGTAGACGTAGCTCTCGTACGGCCGGACGGCGGGCGGCGCGGGAGTACGGGTGGTGAGCGTCATCGGGCGGCCCCCGGTTCTGGCGATGCGGATGTCTCGCACGCGGGTGGTTCGGATGCGGGTGGTTCGAGGAAGAAGTGGGCGTACGGGACGGTCCAGACGGCCGGGTGGCCGAGCCGGTGACCGGTGTAGCCGTCGTCGCCGTAGGCCGTGCCGTGGTCGGAACAGACGATGGCGAAGCAACGGCGGCGGCTGCTCGCCGCGGCGAAGAGCCGGCCGATGTGCCGGTCCACGTACTCCAGGGCCGCCGCGTGCGTGGCGCGGGAGTCGCCCGCCTCGCGGGTCGCCCCGGGCCGATGGAACCAGTTCGGCTGGTGCAGGGCGGACACGTTGACGAAGAGGAACAGCCGCTGGTCCCGGGGGAGCGCCGCGACGACCTTCTCCGCCCTGGCCACCTGCTCCTCGAACGAGGTGGGCGAGGCGACGCCGAAGCCGGGCTCCCAGTGGCTCTCCTGGAACATGCCGGGCAGCACCGAACCGAGCGGCCCCTGACGGTTGAAGAAGCCGACCCCGCCGATACACACCGTGCGGTAGCCCTCGGCGGCCAGCCCCGACACCAGGTCCGGCGTGTCGAACACGAATGTGCCGTCCGCCGTCGTCTCACTGCCCGCGAACCGCGCCGCGAAGAGCCGCGGATGCGGCCCGGGGGAGGCGGGCGTCGGCAGGAACCCGGCGAACATCGCCTGGTGCGAGGCGTAGGTGAAGCTGCCCGGAGCGTGCCGCTCCTCCCAGCCGCCCCCGGGCAGGTGCCGGGCGAGGTGGGGGATGCGCCCGGCGGCGGCCAGCTCGACGGCCACGTCGTGGCGCAGGGTGTCCAGGGTGACCAGCAGCAGATCGTGGCTGCCCACGACCTCGGCCATGTCGGGCCGCCCGGAGCCGCCGGGCCCGTGGAACTCGTGGGGCTCGTGGGGCGCGGTGGGTTCAGGAAGCGGTGACGGCACGGTGGTTCCTTGCTCGGTCGAGTACGGCGGCGACCTGCGCCGCATAGGTGTCCAGGCCCTCGGCGCCGCTGCCCGGCAGACCGGTCAGTCCGGGCAGCAGATCGCCGAAGGCGTTGACCTCGCCGACGGCGAAGCGCCGCCAGCCGGCCGTGGGCAGCAGATCGACGCCCACGCAGAGCGTCCCGGGGAAGCAGGCCGCTGCTCGCTCGCACAGGGTCAGCGCCTCGCGCCAGGAGCCGCCCGCCGCCGCCACGGCGGCCCGGACCTCGCCCAGGTCACCGCGCGCGCCGCCGAGATGCAGATTGGTCATGGGGCTCGTGCTCGTCCGCACCACGGCGTGCGTCGCCCGGCCGCCGGTCACCACGATCCGCAGATCCGCGGCCCGCCCCCGCTGGGACGCCTTCGGCAGCCAGCGCTCGATGTGCAGCCCGTCCGGGGCCAGCGCGTCGACGATCGCGCCGACCTCCCGCTCCGAGGTGTAGCGCCGCACCCGCAGCGAGTTGAACAGCCGCCCCGACGCGTCCCGTTCCACCGAGGTGGTGGCCCGGACCCGGCCGGGGCCCGCCGTCTCCACCGCCAGCACCCCGGAGGCCGAGGAGCCGTGCGCGAGCTTCACGAACGCCCGGGGCATCCGGTGCTCGCGCAGCGCCTCCCGTACGTCGGACCAGCCGCGCACCGGCGCCGCCCCGGAACCGGACGTCGGCGAGGCGGGCACGGAGATCCCCGCCCGGTCCAGCAGCCCGTGGCACAGCCGCTTGTCGAAGAGCACGGCGATGTCACCGGGGGAGCCCAGCACCTCGGCGCCCGCGGCCGTGGCCGCGCCCGCCACCTCCTCCACCGCGGCGGTGAACCGTGCGTACCACCGGGCCGAACCCTCCACCCGGGTCGGGTCGTCAACCCCGCGCAGCAGCCGCTCCACCTCGGCGTCCTCACCGGGCGAATCGATCCGTACGCTCTCGCCGGGCGCGAACACCGCCTCGCCGCGCAGCACCTGGAGCCAGGACACGACCCGGGCCGCCGGGAGGCCGGCGGTACGCACGGCCTCCTCGAAGAAGGCCACCCGGCGGTTGTCCGGATTGCCGACGACCGCGAAGCGCGGCAGCGGGCCGTCGCCGGGGCTACTCGCTGACCGCGACATAGCGTTCCGGTTCGTCGTCCTCGTCGTCCGGGTCGGCGTAGTCGTCCTCGGCCCCGTCGGCCTCGACGACTGCGGGTGTGCACGCGGTCCTGATGCGGTCGACCATCGGGTCGGTGAGGTAGTGATGGCGGAGGTCGAGCAGGGAGAGGTGGCTCAGGGGCTGCCCGTTGAGCAGCGCCTCGCCGCCCGTGTCGCTCAGGGTGCCCATCGACAGCGCCAGGGTCTCCAACTGGGCGACGACGGGCGCGGAACCCACCGCCGTGGCGATCTCGTCCTGGAACTCGCTGTTCTGCAGCCCCAGGTGGCGCAGCCGCGGGAACAGGCCGCCCGCCAGGACCGGCCGGACATCGTCGATCGTCGCGTCGCCGCCGTACCACGTACTGCCGAACCACAGGTCCAGCCGCTCCAGTGCGGGCAGTTCGCTCGCGGCGACCGCCCGCACCAGCTCGCCGGGCAGACCACCGGACTCGAAGCGCAGCGACTTCAACGCCGTATGGCGCAGCGGCCGCAGCGCGAGTCCCTCCTGGCCGCAGCCGCGCACACCGAACTCCTCCAGCGACGGCAGCGCTTCGAGCACCGGAGTGATGTCGCACATCTTCAGCCAGGACACCTCGCACTCCTCGCCCACCACATCGGCGAGGAAGAGCCCGCGCAGCGCCGGGAAGCGTTCGGCGTGGGCGACGATCAGCTCCACCACCGGATCGAAGGGCGTGTATTCGCCGTTCCACCAGGGGCCGATGACGAGGGCTCGGACCCGGGTCGTGTCCACCGTCTCCAGGAACTGCTCCCAGAGGGCGGCGAAGCCGGCGTCCTCGTCGTAGTCGCACACCAGCCGCCAGGCCACCGAATCGGCGGCGGGCAGAGCGCCGGACGAGGGATCCGGAGTGTGGACCGGCAGGCCGTGGAAGTGCTCCAGATGCTCAATACCGAGGTACGTCATGACTCCCTGCCCCTACTCCGAGACGGCGGTGTAGCGGCCCTCGACGCCACGGTCGCCCCAGGGCTCGCACTTCTCGGAGAGATCGACGCGCACCCCGTGCGGCTCCAGAGCGGAACGGACCCGCTTCTCCATCGACCCGCTGAGGAAGTGGTGGTGGAGATCGAGGGCTTCCAGATGGGTCAGCGGCTGTCCTTCCAGCAGAGCGGCCGCGCCTTCGTCGCCCAGCGTGCCGTTCGAGAGGTCGAGCACCCGCAGCTGGGCGACGACCGGAGCGGAGGCGACGGCCGCGGCGATCTCGTTCTGGATCTCGCTGTTGCGCAGGCCCAGGTGGTTCAGCCGGGGGAAACGGGTGCCGGAGAGCAGCGGGGCGAGGTCGGAGACGTTGGTGTCGCCCTCGTAGGCGGACACCCCGAGCCAGAGGTCCAGCCGCTCCAGCGCGGGCAGTTCGCTGTCCAGCACACCGCGCACCACCTCGACCGGCAGCCCGCCCGCCTGGATCGTCAGCGCCCGCAGCCGCTCGTGCTTCGTCGGCGGGAACAGCAGCTCCGAGCCGCCGCGCACCCCGAGCTCCGTCAGCGCGGGGAAGGCTGCCAGCAGCGCCGTCACATCCGACTGCTGGATCCAGGTGATCTCGGCCTCCTCGGCCTCCAGATCCCCGATGAACACCGACTCCAGCGAGGTCAGCCGGTCGGCGGCGGCGATCAGCAGACCGATCGGCACGGAGGAGTTCTCCTCGTAGGCCTCGCCCCACTGACCGATGATCAGGGCCCGCACCCCGGCCGGGTCGACCGATTCCAGGAAGTCGGCGAACTCCTCCGCCCAGGGACGGTCCCGGTCCTCGTCGCCCCCGTACGGATCGACGTAGAGGCGCCAGGCCGCGGCATCCGCGGCGGGCCGGGAGCCCCCGTCGGTCGTGCGCTGGAAGTCGACGGCCGGAAGGCCGCCGAACTCGTGCAGATGCTGTGCACCGTACATGGCCCTGAGCTCCTGATCCTGGGACGGCTGATGTCCGCAAGGTTTATCAAGCCGCACTGACAACGCCGCCGCCGGGACCCGTTCCGGGCGTTGGCGGGGGCCCGTTGTCAGACCCTGCCCGTAGCGTTTTTCGCAGGGTCGGCACAGCGGGTGCCGCGACGAGGGGAGACGTCCGTGTACCGGCAGGGCGATGTACTGATCATGGAGCTGGACGAGTCGGCGGTGCCCGCCCCCTTCCTGGAGGCCCCGGGCGAACTGCGCGACGGGCGGGGGCGGCTGGTGCTCGCGCTGGGCGAAGTCACCGGGCACGCGCACGCCGTGCAGGGCCCCGGCCGGCTGATCAGGGAGGCGGGGCAGTTCGGCCCGATGCTGCTCCATCTCCCCGAGGGCGGACGGGTGGTGCACGAGGAACACGCGGTGATCCCCCTTCCCAAGGGCTGGTTCCGCGTCGTGCGGCAGCGCGAGTACGCACCGGGCGCGATCCGCATCGTGGCGGACTGAGCGCGCACCACCGGCACGCCTGAGCAGGCACGGCCATACACAGCACAAGCACAACCATCCAGAACGAGCACAGCCTTTCAGTTCCGTACGAGAACAGCTGACGAGAACAGCGGACGAGCACAGCAGGGGACGGGGACAACCGATGCAGAACGTGACTACCTGGCGGAGCGTGGCGGCGGCGACCGGCCGGGCGGACCGGGCGGCGGCCGAGGCCGGTGTGCGCCGCGCCTACCGCACCGCGGGCCTGGCCGAGCCGGAGCGGATCATCTGGGCCGCGTCGCCCCGGGCCGCCGTCGGGATCGTGGAGAAGCTGACCGACGCCGGACGGTCGGTGCGTGAGGAGGTCCGCACCCGCCCGTGGGCCGCCGAACGCCGCCGGATGTACGACGAGCTCGGCCCGGCGGGCTGGTCGGCGCTCTGGTCCGCCACCGGCGCCCAGCTGTGGGAGACCACGGCCGCGCTCGCCGACCGGATACGGACCGGTGTCGTCGCCGACCTGGCGCCCCGGCCGGCGGACGAGGGCGCCGTGCGACTGGTGCTCCTGGACGCCGTGCTCGGCCAGCACGACGCCGCGTGGCTCGCCGCCTTCGACGGGCGCGGCGACCGGCTGACGGGTCTCGCGGAGGTGGCCCGCAACGCCGGCTGGTGGTGGCCCTACGAGAACGCCGTGGTCATCAGCGAGCGGCCCGACGTCCTCCACCGCGACGAGGCGGGCCGGCTCGACCACGGCGAGGGACCGGCCCTGGCGTACGGGGACGGCTTCGCCCTGCACGCCTGGCGCGGCATGCCCGTTCCGGCCGCGTTCCTCGCCGAGCTGTCCTCGCTCACGCCCGAGCGGATCCGGGCCGAGGAGAACGCGGAGCTGCGCCGCGTGATGCTGGAGTACTACGGCTACGACCGCTATCTCGCCGAGTCGGGCGCCGAGCCCGTCCACCGCGACGAGACCGGCATCCTCTGGCGCATCGCCCTCGACGGCGACGAGGACGTGGTGATGGTCGAGGTGGTCAACTCCACCCCCGAGCCGGACGGCACGCACCGCACCTACTGGCTGCGCGTGCCGCCCGCCACCCGGACCGCGAAGGACGGGGTGGCCTGGACGTTCGGCCTGGAGGGGGCGGCCTACGCACCGATGCGGCAGACCTGACCCGAAGGCCGGTCCGCTCTCAGCCGTCGGTCGACGCGTCCGCGACCGGCGAACCGGTCAGCTCCGAGAGGTCGATGCCGAGCTCACGGGCGAGCGCCTGGTCGGTCCACCGCAGCATCGTGGCCCGGGAGAGCGGACCGGAGTACGAGGTCGTCTGCACCGCCATCCCGTCCAGCAGGGCGGTCAGCCGCCAGGCCGCCGACCGGGGATCCTCGCACCGGAACTCTCCGGCGGCGGCCCCCTCCTCGATGACCTGGGCCAGCTCCGCCTTCCACTGCTGGTCGAGGTCGCCCGCGACCTCACGGAGGGCGGGGTCACGCAGGGAGGCGGCCCAGCCCTCGATCCACAGCCGCCAGCCCTTGGCCTGCCCCGTCGGCGCGTACCACCGCACCGCCGCACGCAGTCGTCGTACGGCGGTGGTGCGCCGGGCCAGCAGCTTGCGGAGATGGGCCAGGTCGGCCTCGGCCGCGTACGCGAACGCCGCCGCGACCAGCTTCTCCTTGGTCGAGAAGTGGTAGAGGACGAGCGCGTTGCTCACCCCCAGCACCGAGGCGACGTCGGCGATCCGCACGGACGAGACCCCGCGGACCTCGATCTGCTCGACCGCGGCGCGCAGCAGCTCCTCACGCCGCTCCGCCACGTTCAACCGGACTCTAGCCACCGGGTCACCCTAACCAATACGCCAGGTCAGCGATGGTGGGACGGCGTCCGGAGCAACGGGCGCGGAGATCCCGGCGCACCGGAATCCTCCGACCGGCCCGGACGTTGGACCCTGCATGACGCGAATCGAACCGGCACAGGAAGCACTGCTCCGCCTCTTCGGCGAGCACGACGGCGGTGTACTGGTCACGCTCAAGCAGGACGGCCGCCCTCAGCTGTCCAACGTCAATCACGCCTACTATCCGGAGGAACGGGTGGTCCGCGTCTCGATCACCGAGGGCCGGGCCAAGACCCGTAACCTGCGGCGGGACCCCCGGGCGAGCTACCACGTCACCAGTGACGACCGCTGGGCCTGGACCGTCGCCGACGGGACCGCCGAGCTGACTCCGCCCGCCGCGGCACCGGACGACGCCACGGTGGAGGCCCTGATCACGCTCTACCGGGACGTCAAGGGCGAGCACCCGGACTGGGACGACTACCGGCGGGCCATGGTGGAGGACCGCAGGGTGCTGCTCACCCTGCACATCGACCATGTCTACGGGCAGCGGCGTGGCTGATGCCGCCACCGGCCGGAGCGGCTGCCCCGTTCAGCATCTTCTGCTCGCCCTGTCGTACAGGCCGACCATAATGAGACGACACCGACTCCCTCAGGAGATGTTGTGACCGGCGCTGACTACTTGCTTCCGCTCCGCACGAAACTGCGCTCGATGCGCACCGAGTCCTTCGGGGCCGACCCGGCCGGAGCGCGGATGGAGCGCATCCGCCGCTCGCCCCATTTCGTCGACGGAGCGTTCCAGAACCCGGTGGGGGCCCGGATCAGGCCCTCCGGTTCCACCGTCGATTTCGCCAAGATCTACTTCCAGAAGGAGCAGCGGGCCCGCCGGATGCCGACGGGTACCGTGCCGGTCCACGCCACGACCCTCGCCGATCTGGCCGCACCGCCCGCCTCCGGCCTCCGGTTGACCTGGATGGGCCATTCCAGCGTGCTGGCCGAGATCGACGGCCGGCGGATCCTGTTCGACCCGGTCTGGGGCGAGCGCTGTTCGCCGTTCCCGTTCGCCGGGCCCAAGCGGCTGCACCCCACCCCGCTGCCGCTGGCCGCGCTCGGCCCGGTCGACGTCGTCGTGATCTCCCACGACCACTACGACCACCTCGACCTGCCGACGATCCGCGCCCTGGCCGGCACCGACACGGTCTTCGCCGTGCCGCTCGGCGTCGGAGCCCATCTGGAGCGCTGGGGCGTGCCTGAGGCCCGGATGCACGAGCTCGACTGGAACGAGACCGCGACGGTCGCCGGAATCAGCCTCACCGCCACCCCCGCACGCCATTTCTGCGGGCGCGGGCTGCGCAACGGGCAGCACACCCTCTGGGCGTCCTGGGCCGTCACGGGTCCGGAACACCGGATCTACCACAGCGGGGACACCGGCTATTTCCCCGGCTTCCGGGACATCGGGGCCGAGCACGGGCCCTTCGACGCCACCATGATCCAGATCGGTGCGTACTCGGAGTACTGGCCGGACATCCACATGACCCCGGCCGAAGGCATGCGCGCCCATCTGGACCTCCAGGGCGGCAGCCCGCACGGCGTGCTGCTCCCGATCCACTGGGGCACGTTCAACCTGGCCCCGCACGCCTGGGCGGAGCCGGGCGAATGGACGAAGGACGCCGGCGAGGACGCCGGGCAGCCGGTGGCGTTCCCCCGGCCGGGCGAACCGTTCGAACCGGCCGGAACGCTTCCCGTGGAGCCGTGGTGGCGACCGCTGTCCGCGCCGCTCGCCCGTCCGTGGCGTCGCACCGAGGAGCAGCAGGGGCCCGGCCCGGGCCCCGGGCCCGGGGCGGCGGCCCGAGGCGATCTGGACCTCGCCGGGGAGCGCTGACCGCTCTCCGGCCCCAGGCCCGGGGCCGCCGCCGGTCCGTCCGGCGGCGGCCCTTCGGCGACTCGGCCCAGCCGGGACACCGCGTAGACCTCGATCGCGTCCCGCCGGAACTCCGCCAGTCCGGATCCGCTCCGGATCGACGCCGGTCGGGTTCAGCACCCGCCCTCGTCGACGGCGATGGAGAGGCTGACCTCAACACCCGTCAGTCCAGGTTCCGGCTCCGGCGGCGACACGCTCAGACAGAACGCGGCGTCGACGTCCTTCGCCCTGACCTCGAACAGGTCGACGGAGGGGTTCGCGTCCTCGTCGTAGGGGTCGTTCGCCGCCTCCACGTACACCACGCCGCCGGTCGAGGGGCCCTCACCGCTCTCCTCCAGCGCGTCGCGGATCATGCTCTTGTATCCGCCGGTCCACGAGCCCAGGGTCTGCGGCGTCGCCTCCAGCTCCCGGACGGCCACGTTCACGGCGTCGCGCAGCTCGCCCTCGCTCCAGGAGGAACTCGCGTGGAGGTAGTACATGGCCCCGGCGGCGAACAACAGGGAGCCGATGATGAGGCCCATCCCGATCGGATTTCTCGGGTTGTAGACATAGCGACTTGTTCCCCAGTTCGAGCGGACGAATATCGGCTCGTCGTCATGGCCGCTGCTCATGCCAGGGAGCCTAGTCGCCGCCCGAACGCGCAACGAACCGCGCCCCGTACGCGTCTCATCGTGCATGAACGATCCTGTGAGCTCCGTCAACGAACTTCCCTATGACCCCGTCGACTCCGAGGACGCGGAGGTGCGGCCCGGCCCTCTCTGGCGCCATGCGCTGTGGGCCCTCGCCGTCACCGCCGCCGGGGTGGCACTCGGATGGGTGGGCGCGCTCTTCCGTATCGGACCCGAGGAGTTCGGACTGCCGCCCGCCGCTCCCGGAGCGCTCTGGCCCTATCTGCTCGGCTGGACCGCGATCGGTCTGGTTCTGTCCGCCGTCCTGCGGTTCGTGGCTGCCAAGGTGCCCGTCTACGAACCGGAGACGGCCGCCATCGGCGTGGTCATGATCGGCACGCGGCTGTCTCTCGGCTGGCGGCCGGAGCCCCTCGAAGTCGCCGGAATCGCCGCCGTCGGTCTGCTGCTCGTGGCCGTCTGGTGCGCCGTCGCTCTGCGTGGGGCGGCCGTCGTACGGCGGACCGAGGAAGTCTCCCGCGTCCAGGGAACCGCCTAGGACACGCCGACGGCGGGGACCGGGGGACAGACCCGGCGCGCGGGGCACACTGGGGCAGCCCTCGCATCCCCGTACGAGAAGGAGCCTCCCGTGGCACTCACCCGTGAAGAGCGCGAACAGTTCCTCGCCGAACCCCATGTCGCCGCACTCGCCGTCGCGTCGGGGGACGCTGACCGGGCCCCGCTCAACGTGCCGATCTGGTACGCGTACGAAGCGGGCGGCGACATCCGGATCCTCACCGGCCGCACCTCGCGCAAGGCCGAACTGATCGCCGCCGCAGGCCGGTTCACGCTGCTCGTCGACCGGCTCGAGCCGACCATCCGGTACGTCTCCGTCGAGGGGCCCGTCGTCGACACCCGCCCCGCCACCCGCGCCGACCTGGAGCAGATGTCGGCCCGCTACCTCCCGGCCGAGAAGGTCGCCGGTTACGTGGACTTCGCCTGGGAGAACCACGGCGAGCAGGTCGTGATCACCCTGCGCCCCGAACGGTGGGTCAGCTCGGACCTCGGCCAGGTCTGAGCCCGGCCCGCGCGGTGGCCCCGCACGTGTGGCGACGCCGACACGGGGGAGGCGTGCCCCATGCACTCCTGGACTCTTGACGACATGCCCGACCTCGGCGGCACCACCGCCGTGGTCACCGGTGCCAACAGCGGCATCGGCGCGGTGACCGCCCTCGTCCTGGCCCGCTCGGGCGCCCGTACGCTTCTCGCGTGCCGCGATCCGGAGCGCGGCCGGCGCGCCGTGGACGCCGTCCGACGCGCCGCCCCCGGCTCGGACGCCCGGCTCGTCCGCCTCGATCTGGCCGATCTCGGCAGTGTGGCCGAGGCCGCGGAGACCATCGCGAAGGAGGCCGACGGGCGGCTCGACCTCCTGGTGAACAACGCCGGGGTGATGGCCCTGCCGCCACTGCGCACGGCGGACGGGTTCGAGATGCAGTTCGGCACCAACCACCTGGGTCACTTCGCCCTGACGCACCGGCTGTTGCCCGTCCTCGGCACCCGGGGCCCGGCGCGGGTGGTGACCCTCTCCTCGCTCGGCCACCGGATCGGCCGCATCGATCTCGACGATCTCAACGCCGAGCGCTCGTACGGCAAGTGGCGGGCCTACGGCCAGTCCAAGCTCGCCAACCTGCTGTTCACGAACGAGCTGGACCGGCGGGCCCGCGCCGCCGACCGTGACCTGATCGCGCTCGCGGCCCATCCCGGCCTGTCGGCAACGGAGTTGGGGCAGGCCGGACCGCGCCTGGCCGGGCGGAACTGGGCCGCGAAGCTGGAGCGGACCTCGCGCCTCTACACCCAGCCGGCCTCGAAGGGCGCCCTGCCCGTCCTGTACGCGGCGACGCTGCCGGACGCCCCGGGCGGCTCCTACTACGGCCCCGCCCACCTCGGCGAGACCCGCGGCGCGCCCGCACCCGCCCGGACGTCGAAGCGCGCCCAGGACGCGGTCATGGCGCGGGCGTTGTGGGACGAGTCGGCCCGGCTGACCGGACTGGACGCCGACGCGGTGTGAGCCGTCCCGGGGCCTCCGAAAACACGTCGTGCGGCCCCGGGACACGTTGATAGGAAGGGGAGATGGACACCGACGCGCTGAATCCCCCGGAACTGCCGGACCCCCTGGACCGTCTGATCGCCGAGCGCGCCTGCGAACGGCTGGTCGTCGAGTTCGTCCGCACGCTCGATCTGGGTGAACCCGGCGACGTGGCCGAGCTGTTCACCCCCGACGGGGTCTGGGAATGGGCCGAGGGGGACCGGCGGATCGAGGGCCGGGACGCCCTGCGCGCCTACTTCGGCGGCCGCCCCGCCGACCGGCTCTCGCGCCGGCTGTGCACCAACATCCTGGTGACCCTGACGTCCGCCTCGACGGCGACGGCGAGCACGTACTTCACGACGTACCGCGTGGACGGCCACTCCGGCGGCATGCTGCCGCCGCGCCTTCCCGTGCAGGTCGGGCACTACGAGGACACGTTCCGGGCGGTCGACGGCCGGTGGCTCCTCGCCGAGCGGGAGCTCTTCCTCGACTTCGGCGGGCCCACCGAACGACTGGCCCCGGCCGGTGCGGGTGAGGCGGACGCCCGGCGCCGGGCGTAGGCCGGGAGATACGCCGGTGCCCGGCAGGAGGCCTGCCGGGCACCGGGCGACGTACCGAAGCGGCCTGCCGGGGTCAGACCGCCGGGGCCGGGTAGGTCGGGTACTCCACGCCGGAGACGTGCTGGACGACCCGGATGACCTGGCACGAGTAGCCGAACTCGTTGTCGTACCAGAGGTAGAGGATCGCGTTGTCGCCGTCGACCTTCGTGGCCCCCGCGTCGACGATCGAGGCGTGGCGCGAGCCGATGAAGTCGCTGGAAACCGCGTCGGGCGCGCTGATGAAGTCGATCTGGCGCTTGAGCGGCGAGGCCAGCGAGACGTTGCGGAGGTAGTCGAGGACCTCCTCGCGGGTGGTCTCGCGCTCCAGCCGCAGACTGAGGATCGCGATCGAGACGTCCGGCACCGGGACCCGGATCGAGCTGCCGGTGATCGGCGCGTCGAGGTCGGGCAGCGCCTTCGCGACGGCCGAGGCGGCCCCGGTCTCGGTGATGACCATGTTGAGCGCCGCCGAACGGCCACGACGGTCCGAACCGTGGTAATTGTCCAGCAGGTTCTGGTCGTTGGTGTACGAGTGGACCGTCTCGACGTGCCCGCGCAGCACACCGTACTCGTCCGCCATCGCCTTCAGCGGCGGCACGATCGCATTGGTCGTGCAGGACGCGCAGGACAGGATCCGCTCGTCCGGCTTGACCGTGTCGTGGTTGACGCCGTGCACGATGTTCGGGACGTCGCCCTTGCCCGGCGCGGTGAGCACGACCTTGGCGATGCCCGGCTGGAGGTGCTTGGAGAGGCCCTCGCGGTCGCGCCACCGGCCGGTGTTGTCGATCAGGATGGCGTCCTTGATGCCGTACGCCGTGTAGTCGACCGTCGTCGGGTCGTCGGAGTAGATCACCTTGATCTCGTTGCCGTTGGCGATGATCTTGCTGTTCGCCTCGTCGACGGTGATCGTGCCCTGGAACTGGCCGTGGATCGAGTCGCGCCGCAGCAGCGAGGCGCGCTTGACGATGTCCTGGCCGGAGCCCTTGCGGACGACGATGGCCCGCAGGCGCAGGCCGTTGCCCGAGCCGGCCTTCTCGATGAGCAGACGGGCCAGCAGCCGGCCGATGCGGCCGAAGCCGTAGAGCACCACGTCGCGCGACGCACGGCGCTCGATCTTGTTCTCGCCCGTCGCCCCGGCGACGGCCTCGGCGGTGAACTCCTCGACGGAGAGACCGCGCCCGTCGGCCCGGTACGTCGCGGCCAGCATGCCTATGTCGATCTGGGACGGGCCGAGGTCGAGCGTCGTCAGCGCCCGCAGGAACGGCATGGTCTCGGTGACGATGAGTTCCTCACCGGCGATCTGCCGGGCGAAGCGGTGGGTCTTGAGGATGCTGACCACCGACTTGTTCACCAGGGAGCGGCTGTGCAGCAGGACGTTGACGTCCTGCTCGCGGTGCAGCTTCCCGATGATCGGGATCATCGACTCCGCGATCTCCTCGCGGTGCATCCAGTTGGTGAACGAGTCGTCATTGACAGTCACAAGTTTATCTTTCGAGCTAGGCGGCGCTCATATGGTAACCGGCCCGCCTTTCGCCCCTTCGGGCGGTGTCCTACCTGCGGGTGAATCCGCAATCGGCACCCCTCGCGCGGCTTCGGCGCACGCGATGTGTCCAGCATGTGGGCAGCCGACGGCGATGCGGGGCGATTCGGGGTCAACGCGGCGCAATCGGGCGCGCGTGCGAGCCGTCATACCAGAGTGGGACGGATGGCGGGCAAGTTCGACAACTGCCCGTCGCGCATACGTCATTGACGACTACCGTGTGTGCCCGGTGATCAACGGTGGGCTCATAACGTTCGGGCCTGCCCGACCGATGACCCGAGCCTGACCGACCACCGTAGGGGCCACCTGATGGACGCCGGCACGACCGCCGATCCCCGGTGCCCCCTGTACCGAGGACGCTGATGTCTCAACTTCGCGCACCCGACGCGCGACCGGACCGCCGTGAGGGCGGGCGGCACGGCCGCCCCGGTACGCGCGCCCACTCGGCCCCGAGCAGGCCGCGCGCCGCAGGGCCTTCCCCCGACGCCCGCATACGTCCCCAGCTGCTGCGGACCGCGCTGCTCCCGGCCATCGCCGCGGTGCTCAGCGGAGCCGCCGCGGTCATCTTCACCGTGCGCGCCGGAGCGGTCGCCTCCTCGCCCAGCCTCTGGGCGGCGCTCGGCGGATCGGCCGCCCTGGCGGTCGCCGCCGTCGCGGCCGCCTACCTCGGCGCCAACCGGGTGGCCGGCCAGGTGCTCGACCGGGCGCTCACGCTCCGCCGGGCCAGCGCCCAGGGCCAGGCCGAGCTGCAACGGGTGATGGAACAGCTCCGCAACGGCGAAACCGTCGCCGCCCGGCGGCCGTCGGAACCGGCCGCGCCCGGGGCCGACGCCTTCGACCTGCTCGGACAGGAGATGGCGCGGGCCCAGGACGCCGCCGTCACCGCCGTCGTCCAGGCCTCCCAGCTCTTCAGCAGCGCCGGCAACGAACAGAAGGTCGAGGTCTTCGTCAACCTCGCGCGGCGGCTGCAATCCCTCGTCCACCGCGAGATCCAGATCCTCGACGAGCTGGAACACGAGGTCGAGGACCCCGACCTCCTCAAGGGCCTCTTCCACGTCGACCATCTCGCCACCCGGATCCGCCGCCACGCGGAGAACCTCGCCGTGCTCGGCGGGGCCGTCTCCCGGCGGCAGTGGAGCAACCCGGTCACCATGACCGAGGTGCTCCGCTCGGCCATCGCCGAGGTCGAGCAGTACCCCCGGGTCAAGCTGGTCCCGCCGATGGACGGCACCCTGCGCGGCCACGCCGTCGCCGACGTGATCCACCTCCTGGCCGAGCTGGTCGAGAACGCCACGGTCTTCTCCGCCCCGCACACCCAGGTGCTCCTGCGCGTCCAGCACGTCACCGCCGGGCTGGCCCTGGAGGTGGAGGACCGCGGCCTCGGGATGCCGGACCACGAGCAGAAGCGGATGAACGCCCTGCTCTCCGACCCCGACCAGGTCAACGTCGCCCATCTGCTCCAGGACGGCCGGATCGGCCTGTTCGTCGTCTCGGCCCTGGCCCGCCGTCACGGCATCGCCGTCCGCCTCCAGAGCAACATCTACGGCGGTACGCAGGCGGTGCTGGTCCTCCCGCAGTCGCTGCTCGGCGCCGACCCGGACGCCCCGCCGTCGCCCGACGCCGTGCCCGTACCGCCCCCCGGCGCCGTGCACCGGCCGCCCGTCGAGGCCGGGAACGGAAGCGGAAGCGGGAGCGGCACGCCCCGGCCGACGGCCCCGGCGCCCGCCGACGGCCCGCCCCGGGCACCCGCCGCCGGACAGAACGGCAGCCCGCGACCGCCCGCGGGCGAGGCCCCGCACCTCCCGCTGCGTG
>MUNB01000539.1:212-15008 GCA_002154345.1 Streptomyces griseus | reverse complement strand
CTCCCGCGAGGACGGCTTCCTGGAGCACCCGGCCGAGGCCTTCGCGCAGTACGCCGCCGACGGTGTGGAGCGGGTCGTGTGCGAGGAGAAGCACATGGGTTCCCGGGCCGTCGCCCTGGTCTGCAAGGACGCGGAGGCGGCGACCGCGCGCTTCGGCACGACCGGACCCACCGGCGCGCTGTACACCCGCACCGGTCGCCCCTTCCTGGACGACCCGGCCATGACCGAAGCGGTCCTGGACCGGCTCCGTACCGCCGTCACCGCCGCCGGGCTCTGGGCGGAGTGGGACACCGACTGGGTGCTCCTGGACGCCGAACTGATGCCGTGGTCGCTCAAGGCCGGCGGGCTGCTGCGCTCGCAGTACGCCGCCGTCGGAGCGGCCTCCGGCGCGGTCTTCCCGACGGCCGTCGCCGCCCTGGAGCAGGCGGTGGCCCGGGGCATCGAGGTGGCGGAGCTCACCGGGCGTCAGCAGGACCGGGCCCACGACGCGGCCGCGTTCACCGAGGCCTACCGACGCTACTGCTGGACCACCGAAGGGCTGGACGGGGTGCGCCTGGCCCCGTTCCAGATCCTCGCCGTCCAGGGCCGCTCGCTGGCCGGCGTCCCGCACGACGAGCAGCTCGCCTGGCTGGACCGGCTGGTGGAGCACGACCCGACCGGGCTGCTCCAGGTCACCCGCCGGCTCGTCGTCGACACCGGCGACGAGGACTCCGTGCGCTCCGGTGTCGACTGGTGGCTGGAGATGACCGGGCGCGGCGGCGAGGGCATGGTCGTCAAGCCGCTCGGCGCCCTCGTCCGGGACGCCAAGGGCCGACTCGTCCAGCCCGGCATCAAGGTGCGCGGCCGGGAGTATCTCCGCATCATCTACGGCCCCGAGTACACCCGTCCGGAGAATCTGGAGCGGCTGCGCTCCCGGTTCCTCGGCCACAAGCGCTCGCTGGCGCTCCGGGAGTACGCACTGGGCCTGGAGGCGCTGGACCGGCTGGCGGAGGGCGAGCCGCTGTGGCGGGTCCACGAGGCGGTGTTCGCCGTCCTGGCCCTGGAGTCGGAGCCGGTGGACCCGCGGCTCTGAACGAACCGATGAGCGATTCGCCGGGTGAACGGCGCTCCGCGCGGTGAGGATGAAGGCATGGGATTCCATGTCGACTCCGAAGCCGGGCGGCTGCGCCGCGTCATACTGCACCGCCCCGATCTGGAGCTGAAGCGGCTCACCCCCAGGAACAAGGACGCGCTCCTGTTCGACGACGTCCTGTGGGTGCGCCGCGCCCGGGAGGAGCACGACGGGTTCGCCGATGTGCTCCGCGACCGCGGGGTCGCGGTGCACCTCTTCGGCGATCTCCTGCGCGAGTCGCTCGACATCCCGGTCGCCCGGCGGCTCGTGCTGGACCGGGTCTTCGACGAGAAGGAGTACGGCCCGCTCGCCACCGAGCATCTGCGGGCCGCCTTCGAGGAGTTGTCCTCGGAGGAGCTGGCGGAGGCGCTGGTCGGCGGGATGACCAAGCGGGAGTTCCTGGAGCGGTACAGCGAGCCGACCTCGGTCCGCTTCCATGTGATGGACCTGGACGACTTCCTGCTGGGCCCGCTGCCCAACCACCTCTTCACCCGAGACACCTCGGCGTGGATCTACGACGGGGTCTCCATCAACGCGATGCGCTGGCCGGCCCGGCAGCGCGAGACCGTCCACTTCGAGGCCATCTACCGCCACCACCCGCTCTTCACCGGCTCGGAGGCGGGCGCCTTCCACCACTGGTCGGAGGGCCAGGACGACTATCCCTCGACCATCGAGGGCGGTGACGTCCTGGTCATCGGGCAGGGCGCGGTCCTGATCGGGATGAGCGAGCGCACCACCCCGCAGGCGGTGGAGATGCTGGCCCGGGGCCTCTTCGACGCCGGTTCGGCGCGCACGATCGTGGCGCTCGACATGCCGAAGGCCCGCGCGTTCATGCACCTGGACACGGTGATGACGATGGTCGACGGCGACACGTTCACCCAGTACGCCGGTCTCGGCATGCTCCGCTCGTACACCATCGAGCCCGGCAGCGGCCCCCGGGAGCTGAAGGTCACCGACCATCCGCCCGAGCACATGCACCGCGCCATCGCCGCCGCCCTCGGCCTCGACTCCATCCGGGTGCTCACCGCCACCCAGGACGTCCACGCGGCCGAGCGCGAGCAGTGGGACGACGGCTGCAACGTCCTCGCGGTCGAGCCCGGTGTGGTCGTCGCGTACGAGCGCAACGCCACGACCAACACCTATCTGCGCAAGCAGGGCATCGAGGTCATCGAGATCCGGGGCAGCGAGCTGGGCCGGGGGCGTGGCGGGCCGCGCTGTATGAGCTGCCCGGTCGAGCGGGACCCGGTGACATGAGGGGCCGCCGGAACGCGACCCCCTGCCCCTGTACGCGACCCCCTGCCCCTGTATAGGGATGCGGTGAGTCGTATAGACTTCCAGTTCTGCCGCGCGCAGTGCGCCGATCCCCGCCCGAACCAGGAGCAGTCATCATGGCCATAGACCTCACCGGCCGCCACTTCCTCAAGGAGCTGGACTTCACCTCCGAGGAGTTTCTCGGCCTGGTCTCGCTGGCCGCCGAGCTCAAGGCGGCCAAGAAGGCCGGGGCCGAGGTCCAGCGGCTGGGCGGGAAGAACATCGCGCTGATCTTCGAGAAGACCTCGACGCGTACGCGCTGCGCGTTCGAGGTCGCCGCCGCCGACCAGGGCGCCTCCACCACCTACCTCGACCCCTCGGGCTCGCAGATGGGCCACAAGGAGTCCGTGAAGGACACCGCCCGGGTGCTCGGCCGGATGTTCGACGGGATCGAGTACCGGGGCGACAGTCAGCAGGCCGTCGAGGAGCTGGCCGCGTACGGCGGGGTGCCGGTCTTCAACGGGCTCACCGACGACTGGCACCCCACCCAGATGCTCGCCGACGTGCTCACCATGGCCGAGCACGGTGACGGGCCCGTCACGGAGGCGGCCTTCGCCTACCTCGGCGACGCCCGCTTCAACATGGGCAACTCCTACCTGGTCACCGGCGCCCTGCTCGGCCTGGACGTCAGGATCGTCGCCCCCGAGAGCTACTGGCCGGACGAGGCCGTCGTGGCGCGGGCCAGGAAGCTCGCCGAGGTCAGCGGCGCGACGATCACCCTCACCGCCGACGTCGCCGAAGGCGTGCGGGGCGCCGACTTCGTCGCCACCGACGTCTGGGTGTCGATGGGGGAGCCCAAGGAGGTGTGGGCCGAGCGCATCGCCGCGCTCTCCCCGTACGCCGTGACGATGGACGTCCTGCGGGCCACCGGCAACCCGGACGTGAAGTTCCTGCACTGTCTGCCCGCCTTCCACGACCTCGGCACCCAGGTGGGCCGGGACATCCACGCCCGCTACGGGCTGACCGAGCTGGAGGTCAGCGACGAGGTCTTCGAGTCCGCGCACTCGGTCGTCTTCGATCAGGCGGAGAACCGGATGCACACCATCAAGGCCGTGCTGGTGGCCACGCTGGCCGGGAAGTAGCCCCGCCCGCACGCGGGCCCGGTACGGATCCGGGGCGGCGGTGCGTACGGACACGGGGCAGCGGTTCGCATGCTCATACACCCGATTGGGTGAACATGCGTACTGGTGGCTACGATGTCGGCTCTTGGTGGGGTTCGGACCCGGGGGAGACCCCCTGCGGGGCCCGAGCCCCTTGGTGCGTGTCCGGCGGACACGCCCTACCCGTGCCGCCGCCCGCCGGCGCACGGGCCGTCCCCCCACTGCACCACCAGAGATGAGAACGTCCGCATGAGCACCGGTCTGCCGCGATCCGGCACCCCGAAGCCCTCCGGCCCCCACCCGTCGGGCCTGCGCCGCAAGAGCCCCGAGCAGCTCATCGCCGAATCCGGCGGCGACCGGGAGGGCCACGGCCTCAAGCGCACGATGGGCCTCTTCCAGCTCGTCTGCTTCGGCGTCGGCGCGATCGTCGGCACCGGCATCTTCGTCGGGCTGTCCGACAGCGTCGCCGAGGCCGGACCCGCCGTCGTGATCTCGTTCGTCCTCGCGGCGATCACCTGCATCTTCACGGCCCTGTCCTTCGCGGAGCTCGGCAGCGCCATCCCGGTCTCCGGAAGCTCGTACTCCTTCGCGTACGCGGCGCTCGGCGAGCGCACCGCCTTCCTCGTCGGCTGGTGCCTGCTGCTGGAGTACGGCGTCTCGGTCTCCGCCGTGGCGGTGGGCTGGAGCCAGTACGTCAACGAGCTGCTGAACAGTCTGATCGGCTGGGAGCTCCCCGAGGCCCTGTCCTCCGGGCCCGGCGACGGCGGAGTGATCAACCTGCCCGCGGTCGTCGTGATCGCCATGGCCGCCACCCTGCTGGTGCGCGGCGTCCGCGAGAGCGCCACCGCGACCGCCGCCATGGCGGTCCTCAAGATCGGCATCCTGATCGCGTTCTGCGCCGTGGCGTTCAGCGCGTTCCAGGACGACAACCTCATGCCGTTCGCCACCCACGGGCTCGGCGGGATCACCGCCGGCGCGTCGCTCGCGTTCTTCTCCTACATCGGCTTCGACGCCATCACCACCGCCGGCGAAGAGGTCAAGAACCCCCGCCGGAACATCCCGATCGCCATCCTGATCTGCATCGGCGTCGTCACCCTGCTCTACTGCGCGGTGGCGCTCTCGGCCATCGGCGCGATCGGCTCGGACGCCGTGGCCAACAAGAGCGCCGCTCTCTCGATCGCCGTCAACGAGGTCACCGACTCCTCGGTCGGCGGCGGCATCATCGCCTTCGGCGCGGTCGTCGCCATCGCCTCGGTGGTGCTCGCCGTGATGTACGGGCAGACCCGCATCCTGATGTCGATGTCCCGCGACGGACTCATCCCGCGCGTCTTCGAACGGGTCTCCCCCAAGACCCACACGCCGGTCGTCAACACCTGGATCGTCGCCTGCGTCTTCGCGGTCCCGGCCGCGTTCGTCTCGCTCGACGTCGTCGTGAACCTGACGACCATCGGCACGCTCGCCACCATGGTCGCCGTCAATGTCGCGGTGGTCGTGCTGCGCCGCCGCAACCCCGAGCTGAAGCGGACCTTCCGGGTGCCGCTCTACCCGGTCAGCCCGCTGCTGGGCGTCGTGTTCTGCCTGTATCTGATGTACGGGACCGGCTGGACGACCTGGGTCCAGTTCGCGGTCTTCCTGGCCGTCGGCTCGCTGCTCTACGCCGGCTACGGCCGCAAGCGCTCCCGGCTGGTCAGCTCCCCGGCGACGGACCCGGCTGCGCCGGTATCGCCGGGAGCGTGAACCACACGGCCTTGCCGTGCTCCGTGGTGCGGTGACCGCACGCGGAGCTGAGGGTCCGGATCAGCAGCAGGCCGCGGCCGTGCTCCTGCCAGGGATCGACCTCACAGCCCGGCTGCGGCCGGGAGAGGTCGCCCGGCGGGGCGGGGTCGCGGTCGTGCACCTCGACCTGGCAGCCGGTGGGCAGCAGCTCCACGACCAGCTCGATGGGCTCGCCGCCCCGCGTGTGCTCGACCGCGTTGGCCACCAGCTCGGCGGTCAGCAGCTCGGCGGTGTCGCTGTCGGCCGGGGCGTCGATGTCCGACAGTGCCGTACGGACGAGAGCGCGCGCGATCGGCACGGCCGCGGTGGAGTGCGGCAGGGCGATGCGCCAGGAGGCGGGAACGGGGACGTCGGGCGGCACGGCAGGGTTTCCGTTCGGGAGCGGGTCTTCCTGAGCGGGAGGTCTCGGCTCTCGGGTACGCGTCGTGCGGGGTTCACGTCGTACTCGTGTCGGGACTTCCTGGATTCAACCTTACGAACCGCTCCGGTCCAGCCATAGAGGCGGTCGGCCGGAGCAAAGGGGACTTTCGCCACAACAGTCTCATGGATGCGGTATTGCGACCTCGTGACGGCAGTCACGTATGAGTGATAACTTCGGAGGCGGAACGCGACCCGCGCACGGCCGGCACCAGCCCGATCGCTGAAGGGGACCCCTCCATGAGCCCGTTTCCCAGCTCCGCCCCGAGCACCGAGGAATGGCGACATCTGCGGCTGACCCGGGACGGCGGTGTGGCAACCGTCACATTCGACCGGCCCGAGAAACTCAACGCGCTCACCTTCGGCGCGTACGCCGATCTGCGCGACCTTCTCGCCGAGCTCTCCCGGGAACGTTCCGTCCGCGCCCTCGTCCTCGCCGGTGAGGGGCGCGGCTTCTGCTCCGGCGGAGACGTCGACGAGATCATCGGCGCCACCCTGGCCATGGACACCGCCCAGCTCCTCGACTTCAACCGGATGACCGGGCAGGTCGTCCGGGCCCTGCGGGAGTGCCCCTTCCCCGTCGTCGCCGCCGTCCACGGGGTCGCGGCGGGCGCCGGCGCCGTCCTGGCCCTCGCGGCGGACTTCCGGGTCGCCGACCCCTCGGCCCGCTTCGCCTTCCTCTTCACCCGGGTCGGCCTCTCCGGCGGAGACATGGGCGCGGCCTATCTGCTGCCCCGGATCGTCGGCCTCGGCCACGCGACCCGGCTCCTGATGCTCGGGGAGGCCGTCCGCGCCCCCGAGGCGGAGCGCATCGGCCTGATCAGCGAGCTGGCCGAGGAGGGGAAGGCCGACGAGCGCGCCGCCGAGCTGGCCCGCCGCCTCGCCGACGGTCCCGCCCTCGCCCTTGCCCAGACCAAGGCCCTGCTCACCGCCGAGCTGGACATGCCGCTGGCCGCATCCGTCGAGCTGGACGCCAACACCCAGGCCCTCCTGATGCACGGCGATGACTACGCCGAGTTCCACGCCGCCTTCACCGAGAAGCGGCCGCCGAAATGGCAGGGGCGGTAGCCATGACGGGCAGTGGATCATCCGTACGCCGCATCGCGGTCATCGGCGGCGGCCCCGGCGGGCTCTACGCCGCGGCCCTCCTCAAGCGCCTCGACCCGGACCGCGAGGTCACCGTCTTCGAGCGCAACGCCCCCGACGACACCTTCGGCTTCGGCGTCGTCCTCTCCGACGAGACCCTCGGCGGCATCGAACACGCCGACCCCGAGGTCTACCGGGCGCTGAGCCGCGAGTTCGTCCGCTGGGACACCATCGACATCGTCCACCGCGGCCGCGTCCACACCTCCGGCGGCCACGGTTTCGCCGCCCTCGGCCGCCGCCGGCTCCTGGAGATCCTGCACGAACGCTGCGCCGGCCTCGGCGTCGACCTCCGCTTCCGCACCGTGGCCCCGCCCGCCGCCGAGCTGGCCGCCCACCACGACCTGGTCATCGCCGCCGACGGGGTGCACAGCGCCACCCGCGTCGCGCACGCCGACGCCTTCGGCCCGCACATCACCGAGCACCGCAACCGCTACATCTGGCTCGCCGCCGACTTCGCGTTCGACGCCTTCCGCTTCGAGATCGCCGAAACCCCTTACGGCGTCATGCAGGTGCACGGCTATCCGTACGCGGCGGACGCCTCCACCGTCATCGTCGAGATGCGCGAGGAGGTATGGCGTGCCGCCGGGCTCGACACCTGTGACGCGGCCGAATCCACCGCCCGCTGCGCCAAGTTCTTCACCGAGGCCCTGGACGGCCGCCCCCTCCACGGCAACCGGTCCTCCTGGCTCGCCTTCCGTACGGTCACCAACTCCCGCTGGTCCCACGGCAACACGGTGCTCATCGGCGACGCGGCCCACACCGCCCACTTCTCCATCGGCTCCGGCACCAAGCTCGCCGTCGAGGACGCCCTGGCGCTGGCCGCCTGCGTCGAGGAACAGCCGGACCTGCCCGCGGCCCTGGCCGCGTACGAGGCCGAGCGCCGCCCGGTCGTCGCCTCCACCCAGCGCGCCGCCGCCGCCAGCCTGCGCTGGTTCGAGGAGCTGGCCACCTATGGGGAGCAGCCGCCCCGGCGCTTCGCGTTCAACCTGCTCACCCGCAGCCGCCGGGTCACCCACGACAACCTGCGGCTGCGCGACGCGTCGTTCACCACGGCCGTGGAGGAGGAGTTCGGCTGCCCGCCGGGCACCCCGCCGATGTTCACCCCGTTCCGGCTGCGCGGCCTCGAACTGCGCAACCGTGTCGTCGTCTCGCCCATGGACATGTACTCCGCCACCGACGGGCTCCCGGGCGACTTCCACCTCGTCCACCTCGGTGCCCGCGCGCTCGGCGGCGCCGGTCTCATCATGACGGAGATGGTCTGCGTCAGCCCCGAGGGCCGCATCACGCCCGGCTGCACGGGCCTGTGGAACACCGAACAGGCCGCCGGATGGCGGCGGATCACCGACTTCGTCCACACCTCGGCCCCCGGCGCCGCCATCGGCGTCCAGCTCGGCCACTCCGGCCGCAAGGGCTCCACCAAGCTGATGTGGGAGGGCATCGACCAGCCCCTGGAGCGCGGCAACTGGCCCCTGAAGGCCGCCTCTTCGCTCCCGTACGTGCCCGGCGTCAACCAGGTCCCGGCGGAGCTGGACCGGGCCGGACTGGACGCCGTGCGCGAGCAGTTCGTGGCGGCGGCCCGGCGCGCCGCGAGCAGCGGCTTCGACCTCCTCGAACTCCACTGCGCCCACGGCTATCTGCTCTCCGGCTTCCTCTCGCCGCTCACCAACCACCGCACCGACGCCTACGGCGGACCACTGGAGAACCGGCTCCGCTTCCCCCTCCAAGTCTTCGACGCCGTGCGCGAAGTCTGGCCCGGGGAACGGCCGATGACCGTCCGGATCTCCGCCACCGACTGGGCCGAGGGCGGCACCGACGCGGCCGACGCCATCACGATCGCCCGCGCCTTCGCCGAGCACGGGGCCGACGCCATCGACGTCTCCACCGGTCAGGTGGTGCCCGACGAGCGCCCCGAATACGGCCGCTCCTACCAGACTCCGTACGCCGACCGGATCCGCAACACCGTCGGCGTCCCCGTCATCGCGGTCGGCGCGATCTCCTCCTGGGACGACGTCAACTCCCTGCTCCTGGCGGGCCGCGCCGACCTCTGCGCCCTGGCCCGCCCCCATCTGTACGACCCGCACTGGACCCTCCACGCGGCGGCCGAACAGGGCTACAGCGGACCCGGCGCGCCCTGGCCCCTGCCGTACGGCGCGGGCAGCCGCACCCCGCCCACCGGCCGCACCGACGCGCCGAAGCCCCGGCTCACGCTGGGCTGACCAGGCACGTGTGACAGAGGCACCCGGCGGGGTGCGGCGCGCCGTGGTGGGTCTCGCGGTATCCGGCGGCGAGCCGCTCCAGCAGGCCGGCCAGCTCCTCGGCCTCCTCCCGGGACCGCGGGCGCACGCCGAGCGCTTCGGCCCGACGCAGCACGGCCGGCGCGAACACCGACTTCGCCCGGAAGGTGTGCAGATGGCGCGAGCCGGTGTCGACCGTGATCCAGCGGCCGGTGCGGGCCCGCCCGATGGTGGTCACCTGCTCGTGCGCCATGCCCGGGTAGGTGTCGACGACGTACACCTTCGCGCCGCCCCGGTACGTCCTGGTGCCCGGCCGCAGCTCCTGTCCGCCGTCCCCGTACCGCCGCCACCGCACGACGTTCGCGGCGACCAGCCACAGCGGCTCCGGCGCGACGGGCTCGGCCGTCACGTGCTCCTCCTCGACCGGACCCGGTCCGCCACCGGTTCGTAACCGATGCGCAGATACACGCCGTTGCTCGTCGGGTTCGCCAGGTCCGTGAAGAGCAGCACCTCCGCCGCGCCCTCCGCCAGCGCCGCCCGGGACGCCTCGGCCGTGACGGCGGCCGCGTACCCCCGGCCACGGAACTCCGGCGGCGTGTACACCGACGTCACCCGCACCGTGCCCGCCAGCATCCGGGAGCGCCCCGCCAGCGCCACCGGCGCCCCGCCGCTCTCCCAGAGGGTGAACGAACCGCGTTCCGTGCCCTCGTCCACCAGCCACTCGGCCGAGGACTTGGCCTGCCCGGTCGCGTCGGCGAACCCCCGCACCCAGACCACCAGCAGTGCCCGGTCCGCCCGCGTCGCCGCCCTGGCCCGGCCCTCCGGCACGGGGGAGGGCGGCCGGAGCGTGCCCAGCCGGTACAGCCGCTGCTCCTGCACGGTCCGGTGGCCCGGCAGCAGGGCGGCCAGCTGCGCCGCGGTGTCCCGGTCCGCGGTGACGTCGTCGAGGTCGGGGCCCGGGCCCAGGGCCGCCACCAGCGGTCCCACCGCCTCCGCGGGCACGGCGGTCAGCAGCGCCCCGTGCGGGGGAGTGCGCACCAGGGTCCCCGCCACCGCCCCGTCCGCCCCGCGCCACCAGCCGAGCACGGGATCGTCCGCACCGTAGTGATGCGGGCCGGAGCGCCTGAGCCGTTCGGTGACCGTCAGCGCCACCGTGTGCTCGACCGGCCGCGCGGCGAGCGAGGGGCCGGCCGAGGCGAGGAACACGTCGACGTCGTCGGTGAAGGTCCAGGTCATGCCTCATCCTGCCCGGGGGCGGGCTGCCGGGGCATCCGGATTTCCCCCGCAGCGGCCCCGCCTCGTGCGAACTGCTCCCCGGCGTCCCGTCCCGCGGTCGGCGACGGCGTTGCCGTAAGACTCTCGTCATGGGGAAGTGATCGCAGCGAGCCGGGCCGGCCGTATTGAATGGGAGTCCGGAGCCGGTGGAACTGATCGGCCCAGCTGAGCGGAGGGGCACAGGATGGGGCGGGTGCGGAGCATGCTGACGCGGCCGATGGTCGCAGGGGCTCTCGCGGTGGCCGTGGTGCTGGTCGGTGTGGGGCTCTACTGGTTCAAGCCGTGGACGCTCTGGCAGGACGACACCGTTCAGGAAGCCCTGCCCGAAGCGACGGCAGCGGAGTCCGCCGACCCCTCCGCGGGCCGGTCGGCTACGCCGCGGAAGGCTCCCGGCCCCGAACGGACCGCGCCGGTGACCGTGGCCTCGGGCGATCTGATCAGCCATGAGCACGCCACCTCCGGCACGGTGAAGTTGCTGCGGCTCGCCGACGGTTCGCACGTCGTGAGGCTGGAAGACCTCGACACCAGCAACGGACCGGATCTCAGGGTGTGGCTGACCGACGCACCGGTGAAGGAGGGGCGGGCCGGGTGGTTCGTCTTCGACGACGGGCTCCATGAGAGCCTCGGCAGCCTGAAGGGCAACAAGGGATCCCACAACTACCGGCTGCCCGCCGGCCTCGACCCGGCGGACTTCACCAGCGTCAGCATCTGGTGCGACCGGTTCAACGTCTCCTTCGGCGCTGCCGAGCTGGGCCGCGTCTGACAGCCGACGCGCTCGTCCCGTCCGCGCGTGAGGGCTGCCCCGCCCTCACTGCCTCACGAAGAGCTCACCGGCGTCCCGCAGCCGCTCGTGCAGGCGGCCGAACACCTCCGCCGACCGGCCGCCCGGCCAGTCCGCGGGCAGCAGCTCCGGCGGCAGACCCGGGTCCGCGTACGGGAGTTGCCGCCAGGAGTCCAGCGCCAGCAGATAGTCCCGGTAGGCGGTCTGCGGACGGGGCTCGTCCTCGGCGTCCCCGGCCGCCTCCCAGTCCCGCAGCACCGGCTCGTGCAGCTCCAGGAAGTCGTGGTGCAGGCGGGCCACCGCACCCAGGTCCCACCAGCGGGCCACCGCCTCGCGGGTGGCGGCGAAGCCGAGGTGCTCGCCGCGGAACAGGTCGACGTACGGGGCGAGTTCGAGCCGTTCCAGGGTGTGCCGGGTCTCCTCGTACAGACCGGCCGGGGCGATCCACACCCCGGGCGCGGCCGTGCCGAAGCCGAGGCGGGCCAGCCGGGAGCGCAGCAGATGGCGCTTGCTGCGCTCCGCCTCGGGCACGGAGAACACCGCGAGCACCCAGCCGTCGGCGAGCCGCGGCGCGGGGTGCCGGTAGATCCGCCGGTCGCCGTCGTCCAGCAGCTGCCGGGCCTCCGGCGACAGCGCGTACCCCGCCGAGCCGTCCGCCGCCCGGGCGGCCACCAGCAGCCCGCGCCGCTTCAGCCGCGAGACGCAGGACCGTACGGACGGGGCGTCGACGCCCACGGCGTGCAGCAGGCGGATCAGCTCCGACACCGCGAACGGCGAACCGTCCGCCGGACGGCCGTAGGCGCCGTAGAGCGTGATGATCAGGGAGCGGGGGGTGCGCAGCTCGGCCACGTGATCACTCTAGGCTCTGTCCTTCCGGAGGTCTTCCCGGAGCAGGAACCGCTGGAGTTTGCCGGTCGCGGTGCGTGGCAGGGAGTCCTCGAACACGAAGACGCGCGGGCACTTGTGCGGGGCCAGATGGGCCTTCATATGGGCGCGCAGCGAGTCGGCCGTCTGCTCCGAGCCCTCCGTCAGCACCACGTGCGCCACCACGATCTCGCCGCGCAGTTCGTCCGCCCGGCCCACCACGGCGGCCTCCGCGACCTCCGGATGGCGCAGCAGGGCGTCCTCCACCTCGGGGCCCGCGATGTTGTAGCCGGAGGAGATGATCATGTCGTCGGCGCGGGCCACGTAGCGGAAGTAGCCGTCCGGTTCTCGGACGAAGGTGTCGCCGGTCAGATTCCAGCCGTGCCGCACGTACTCCGTCTGCCGCGGGTCGGCGAGATAGCGGCAGCCGACCGGGCCGCGTACGGCGAGCAGGCCCGCCTCGCCGTCGGGCAGCTCGTCGCCGTGCTCGTCCACCACCCGGGCCTGCCAGCCCGGCACGGGCACCCCCGTCGTGCCCGGCCGGATCGCGTCGTCGGCCGCCGAGATGAAGATGTGCAGCAGCTCGGTGGCGCCGATGCCGTTGATGATGCGCAGCCCCGTCGCCTCGTACCAGGCCTGCCAGGTCGCCGCCGGCAGGTTCTCCCCGGCCGACACACAGCGGCGCAGCGCCGAGAGGTCGTGGCCGTTCAGCTGACCGAGCATCGTGCGGTAGGCGGTCGGCGCGGTGAACAGCACCGAGACCCGGTGCCGGGCCAGCGCCGGCAGCAGCTGCTTCGGGCCCGCCTGCTCCAGCAGCAGCGTGGACGCCCCGGCCCGCAGCGGGAAGACCAGCAGCCCGCCCAGGCCGAAGGTGAAGCCGAGCGGCGGGCTGCCCGTGAACACGTCGTCGGCCGAGGGCCGCAACACCTGCGCGGAGAAGGTGTCGGCGATGGCCAGCAGATCCCGGTGGAGGTGCATACAGCCCTTGGGGCGCCCGGTGGTCCCCGAGGTGAACGCGATGAGCGCGACCTCGTCGGCGGCCGTGTCCACCGCGCGGTACGGGCCGGAACCGGAGTGCGCGGCGGCCAGCCGGGTGAGGTCCGCGGGGCCGTCCCCGCCGAACCCGGTGACCCGCAGACCGGTCACGCCCGCCTCCGCCAGATCCGCCGTCGACCGGGCGTCGCACAGGGCGTGGCCGATCCGGGCCAGCGAGCAGATGGTGGCCAGCTCACTCGCGCGGGCCTGCGCCAGTACGGTGACGGCGATCGCGCCCGCCTTCATGACGGCGAGCCAGCAGGCGGCCAGCCAGGGCGTGGTCGGCCCGCGCAGCAGCACCCGGTTGCCCGGTACGACGCCCAGGTCCTCCGTCAGCACATGGGCGACGCGGTCCACGGTCTCCCGCAGTTCGCCGTAGCTCCAGACGGTTCCGTCGCCGGAGCGCAGGGCGGGACGGTCGGCGCCGAACTCCTCGACGGTGCGGTCCAGCAGTTCGTGCCCGCAGTTCAGCCGGTCGGGGTAGTGCGGCGCGGGATCGTCCAGGAGGAGTTCCGGCCACTGGTCCGGCGGTGGGAGATGGTCGCGCGCGAAGGTGTCGATGTGGGCGCCGGCGGCGTGCCCGGCCGGCTCGTGAGGCGCGCCGGGGACGCGTACGGACGCGTCGGCGGCGGCTGTGGGCGTGTTCGGCGAGGAATTCGGCTCCATGAAGGATCGCCCCCTTGTCGCCTCTGGAGCGTATCGTTTGGGTGACGGTAGTCAACGGTCCGCGATAAGACATGAGCAACGGTCCGCGCTGAGACATGACGTGCGGTGCACAAGGGCAGGACGTGCGATGCGACGCGACGAACTGCCACGCGACGCGACAGGACACGCGAAACGACGCGACAAGAGAGGCGCCGCCATGACGGCATTCTCCCTCGAACCTGAACAAACCGCCTGGTGCGAGGAGCTGCGCACCCTCGCCGTGCGGGAGCTGCGCCCGCTGGCGGAGAAGGGCGAGCCCGGGCAGGTCAACCGGCCGCTGCTGGCCGCCCTGGGCGAGCTGGGCCTGCTGGAGAGGATGTTCGGCTCCGGGGCGCTGGATCTGTGCCTGCTCCGTGAGTCCCTGGCCCGGGGCTGCACCGAGGCCGAGACCGCGCTCGCCCTCCAGGGGCTCGGCACCACCCCGATCGTCCAGGCGGGCACCCCCGCCCACCGCGAGCGCTGGCTCCCCGAGGTCCGGGCCGGGCGGGCCGTCGCCGCGTTCGCGCTCAGCGAGCCGGGCGCGGGCTCCGACGCGGCGGCCCTGAGCCTGGCCGCCGAGCACACCCCGGCCGGCTGGGCGCTCACCGGCCAGAAGTGCTGGATCTCCAACGCCCCCGAGGCCGACTTCGCCGTGGTCTTCGCCCGGACGACCCCCGGCGCGGGCTCCCGGGGCATCACCGCGTTCCTGGTCCCGTCCGACCGGCCCGGACTCACCGGCTCCGCCCTCGACATGCTCTCCCCGCACCCGATCGGCACCCTGGAGTTCGACGGCGTACCGGTCACCGCCGACGACGTCCTCGGCGAGCCCGACCGGGGCTTCCGGGTCGCCATGAACACCCTCAACCTCTTCCGGCCCAGCGTCGGGGCCTTCGCCGTCGGGATGGCCCGCGCCGCCCTCGACGCGACCCTGGAGCACACCGCCCACCGCACCGCGTTCGGCGGTCCGCTGAGCGACCTCCAGGCCGTCTCGCACCAGGTCGCCGAGATGGCCACCCGCACCGAGGCCGCCCGCCTCCTGGTGTACGCGGCGGCCGCCGCGTA
>MUNB01000539.1:0-177 GCA_002154345.1 Streptomyces griseus | reverse complement strand
ACGGCGCCCGGGCCCTGCGCCGGGGCCATCTGCTCGAACACCTCTACCGCGAGGTCCGCGCGCCGCGCATCTACGAGGGCGCGAGCGAGGTGCAGCGCACCATCATCGCCAAGGAGCTGTACGCGAACGCCGCACAGCCGCCCGGCCCCCACCGGCCGCCCGCCGCAACGCCCGAAC
>MUNB01000538.1 GCA_002154345.1 Streptomyces griseus | reverse complement strand
GAGCAGGGTGATCTGGGCGGGGGCGGCCTCGGTGGAGGTGTAGTAGTTGACGACCTGGGCGCGCGGGAAGGCGCGGGCGAGGCCGAGCGCGACGGGCCCGGGGAGGGCGGCGGCGGTCGAGCCGACGAGCCGGACGCTTTCGGTGGCGTACCGGCGGGCGGCCTCGGAGCCGAGCAGTTCGATGGCCATCGCCGGCACGAGGAACACGCTGCCGACTTCGTACTCCTCGATGAGCCGCGCGAACCGGCCCGGGGTGAACTGCGGTGCGGCCACGGCGGTGGCGCCGGAGTCGAGGGCGTTGACCAGCATCGTCTGCCCCGCGTTGGTGCCGACGGGGAAGGCGTGCAGGAAGTGGCGGGAGTGCCGGAGCGGACGGCGGCGTTCGTCGAGCGTGCAGCCGTACGCCAGATTGCCGTGGGTGGCGGTGACGCCCTTGGGCCTGCCGGTGGTGCCGGAGGTGTAGAGGATCTGGGCCAGGGCGGCGGGGTCGGGGTCGGCGAGCGGGCCCGGGCCGGGCGGCGCTGCTTCCGCCGCCTCGATCTCCTCCGTCGTGGCCGACCACACTCCTGGCGGGAGCAGACCGGAGGGCAGATCCGCCCCGGCCGGGTGCAGTACGGCGGTGGCCCCGCTGTCCGCGAGGACGTGGGCGGCGGTCGCCGGGGCCTGCCGGTCCGAGAGCGGTACGGCGACGCAACCGGCGCGCAGGACACCGCAGTACGCGACGGCGTACGCGATCCAGTCGCCGCCGCCGTAGCGGAGCACGACCCGCGCCCCGGGCCCGAGACCCCGGCTCCGCAGCCCGGCGGCGAGCGCCTCGGCCCGCTCGTGCCACGTGCCGAAGGTCAGGGTGCGGGGGCCGCAGATCAGCGCGGTGCGGCCGGGGTCGGCGGCGGCCCGGTGGCCGAGCAGGGCGGGAAGGCTGCGCGGGGCGGCGGCTGTGGCGGCGGCCCGGGAGGCCGGACGCCCGGCCGGGGGCCTGGACGAACTCCCGGCCGGACGCAGGGCGGTGGTCATCGGGCGTCCTCCAGGATGGCCTTGGTGTCCTTGGAGTCCTGGGGGTCTTTGGTGTCCCGGGTGTCCCGGGTGTCCCGGGTGTCCCGGGTGTCCCGGGTGTCCCGGGTGTCCCGGGTCTCCTGGGTTTCCTGGGTGCCCTGTGTGGCTTGTGCGTCCTGCGGGGCCCGGGGGTCTCGTGCGCCCCCTGCATCCCGTGCGCCCTGTGCCTCCCGCGCCTCCCTCGCCCGGCGTTCGCGTTCCTGGATGCCGACCAGGTCGTCCGGCAACGCGTCCGGGACGTCGAGGTCGAAGCGGGCCAGCACCGGCAGCCGGAGGCCGATCACCACCAGGGCGAGCATCGCCGCGCCGAACAGCAGGTACATGAAGCCGATCCCGCGCCCCGGCCCCGTACCGATGAGGGCTCCGACCGTCGAGGTCAGCGAGCCGCCGTCCTCGAACATCGGGCCGAAGACCGACGAGCCCACCGGCGCGATGATCCCGTGCCCGATCGGCAGGGTGGACCAGGCGACCAGCGTGTTCAGCGCGAACACCCGGCCGTGGAACCGCTGCGGGACCTTGATCTGGACGATCGTCGTGTAGACGCCGTTCACCATCGACAGCGCACAGGACATCCCGAACGCGCCGACACCGATGATCCACAGGTCCGCCCGGACCCCGACCAGCGCGCAGGCCAGCGCGAGCAGCCCGGCCAGGCCCAGCATGCCGCGCATCCGGTTGCGCTTCGGGCCGCCCCAGAAGCCCATCGCGATGCCGCCGAGGATCGCGCCCGCCCCGCCGGCCACCGAGATCCGGGCCACCGCCTCCAGCGAGTCGAACGACAGCACCAAGGGCGTGACCAGCAGGAACAGCGGAGACAGGAAGATGTTCAGCGCCGCGAACCACAGGAGCATGGCCCGGAAGCCCCGGTTGCGCCAGGAGTGGGCGAAGCCGTGCTTGATCTCCGCGACCAGCGACTCCCGCCGCGTCCACGGCAGCGTCTTCGGGAACTTCACGAACGACAGCACACCGATGGCGATGGTGTAGCTGACGACGTCGAGGATGAGGATGCCCTTCAGTCCGATCCCGGCCATCAGCGCCACCGCCGCCAGCGGAACGATGAACTGTGCGAAGCCGAAGGCCATTTGCGTGATGCCGTTGGCATGGCCGAGGTACTGCTTGGGCACCAGCTGCGGTACGGAGGAGGCGTACGCGAGCCGTTGGAAGGTGAGCGCGACCGACAGCAGCCCGAGCAGGACGTAGATGTGCCAGGAGGCGAGGTTGCCGCTCAGCAGGAGCGTCAGCAGCGCCGCCTGGGTCGAGCCGGCGACCACGTCGCTCGTCAGCATGACCCGGCGGCGGTCCAAGCGGTCGACGACGGCTCCGGCCAGCGGTCCGACGAGGATGCCGGGCAGCATGCCGATGACGGCGTAGAGGGCGTACCTGCCCATCGAGCCGGTCTCCATGTAGATCCACACCGGCAGCGCGAACTCGGTGAGCGCGGATCCGGTGATGGAGAGCAGCTGGCCGAAGGCGACGGCCAGGAAGCGGCCCATGCCGGGCGGCGGCCCGGCGTCGGCGGCCCGCCCGGAGCGCTCGACCTGCTCGGTCTCCCCGGTCTCCTCCATCTCCCCGGTCTGCCCGGTCTCCCCGGTCCGCCCGGTCCGCCCGGACTGCCCGGTCCGCCCGGTCTCGTGCGCCGTACCAGCGGTCTTGGACCGCTCCTCGGTCCGGCCCCCGCCCTTCCCGCTCACCTCGTGGAACCACCACGGCCCGTCGTCCGCCTCCTGCGGCAGCTCCCGTACCGCCTCCGGACCGGCCGCGACCGCCGCGTGCGTGCGCGTGACGATCTCGGCGAGCTCCCCGGCGCGGTACTTGAGGAAGAAGTGGCCTCCCTCGTCCAGGACCGCCAGCGCCGAGCGCTCCGCGAGCATCTGCCACTCGCGGTAACGCTCCTGGTGGAAGTCGGTCGCCGGATCGCGGTTGCCGATCACCGAGACCACCGGGGCCCTCAGCAGCGCACCGCCCGCCTCGACCTCGGCCAGCACCTCGGTGAAGTACTCCTCCGCCGCCCGGGAGTCGGCGCGCATGTTGCCGATCATGAACTTCATCTGGGCCTCGTCGAGGTCGCCGACCTCGGCCCCCATGGAGCGCAGCCAGGTGAAGTAGACGCGGTCGCTGAGCAGCGGGTCGAGCGCGGAGATGCGGCTCAGCAGGCCCAGCACCCGGCCGCGCGGCCGCGCGAACGGGAACTGGGCCCCGATGTAGACGGCCTCCACCTCCCGGTCCGCCGCTTCGAGGAGCCGGGCGACGGCGACGGTCAGCGCGCTGCCGACGGCGCAGTGCCCGTACAGCGCGACCGGTCCGTCGACCCGTTCGCGTATCTCGTCGGCGATCTTCCGGGCCAGTACGTCGAAGGCCAGGTGTTCCTCGGTGACGCCCATGTCGTGGCCCGGGATGGCCACGGACCACAGGTCGTATCCGGCGGGCAGTTCGTCGGCGACCGGCTGGTAGACGACCGCGCTGCCGCCGCCGTACGGGACGCAGACGAAGGAGAGGGTCCGGTCGGCGGGCGGTGTGGGGCGGGTGAGCCGGTGGAGCAGGTGGCGCGGGCCGCGTTCGGACTCGTCCAGGTCGGCCAGGGCGGCGAGTTCACGGACCGTACGGGAGGTGAAGAGGTCCATGACGCTGACCGGCCGGGCTCCGGCTTCCGGCAGCCGTTTGCGGGCACGGGCGATGACCTGGGTGGCGAGCAGCGAGTGGCCGCCGAGGTCGAAGAAGTCGTCATCGACGCCGACCTCGGGCAGGTTCAGGATCTCGGCCCAGATCTCGGCCAGCACCTGCTGGGCGGCGGTCTCCGGCGCGGCCATCGCGCCACCGGTACGGCGGGCCTGCGGCGCGGGCAGGGCGCGGCGGTCGAGCTTGCCGTTGGGGGTGAGCGGGAGGACGTCGAGGGTGACGAAGGCAGCCGGGACCATGTAGTCGGGGAGCGTGCGGCGCAGGGCGGTGCGCAGGAGGGCGGGGTCGGCTTCGGGTGCGGTGTCCACGCCCGGGCCGCCCGCCGTCTCCGGGCCGGTGTCCGGGTCCGCTGCGCGCACCACGTACGCCACCAGGCGCTTGTCGCCCGGGGTGTCCTCGCGGACGATCACGGCCGCGGCGGCGATGCCCTCCTCGGCGCGGAGCGCGGCCTCGATCTCGCCGGGCTCGATGCGCAACCCCCGGACCTTGACCTGCTGGTCGATCCGGCCCAGGTGCTCCAACTGCCCGTCCGCCCGCCACCGGGCCAGGTCTCCGGTGCGGTAGAGGCGGGCGCCGGGCGGGCCGAAGGGGTCGGGGACATAGCGGGCGGCGGTCAGGCCGGGGCGGCGGTGGTAACCGACGGAGACCTGGACGCCGCCGATGTGGAGTTCGCCGGGCGTGCCGACGGGGACGGGGCACAGGTCGGCGTCGAGGACGTACAGCCTGGTGTTGTCGACCGGTGCGCCGATCGGCACGACGGCGAGGTCGCCCGCGCACTCCCAGCTGGTCACGTCGACGGCCGCCTCGGTCGGCCCGTACAGGTTGGCGAGCGCGCAGTGCGGCAGCCGGGCGGTGAACGCGCGGGCGGTGTGCGGGGCCAGCTCCTCGCCGCTGCACACGACCCGGCGCAGGGTGGTGCAGCGCTCCACGTCGTCCTCGGCGAGGAACACGTCGAGCATGGCGGGCACGAAGTGCGCGACGGTGACGCCGTGTTCGGCGATGGTGTCGCGCAGATGCGCGGCGTCCTTGTGCCCGCCGGGCTGCGCGACGACCACCCGGGCCCCGGTGATCAGCGGCAGGAACAGTTCCCAGACGGAGACGTCGAAGCCGGTCGGCGTCTTCTGGAGGACGGCGTCGGCGGGCGTGAGGCCGTACGTACGGGCCATCCACAGCAGCCTGTTGGCGATGGCCCGGTGAGTGTTGGGCACACCCTTGGGGCGGCCGGTGGAGCCGGAGGTGTAGATCATGTACGCGAGGTCGTCGGCGGCCGGACCCACCAGGCGTACGCCGTCGCCGCCGGGCTCGCCGTCGTCGTCGCCGCCGTCCCACTCCGCCGGATCGTCCAGCAGCAGGACGCGCGCCGCGCACCCCTCGGGCACCGGCGTCCGGCGCTGGGTGAGGAGCACCTCCGCACCGCTGTCCGCGAGCATGAACGCCAGCCGCTCGGCAGGGTATTCGGGGTCCAGCGGGGTGTAGGCGGCACCGGTCCTGAGGACGCCGAGGAGGCCCGGGAGCAGGTCGAGCGAGCGCTCGGCGCTGACCGCCACCAGGCTTCCGGGGCCGACGCCCTCGCGGGCCAGCCGCCGCGCGATCCGCCCGGCGGCCCGGTCCAGTTCGGCGTACGTCAGCGTCTCGCCGCCGAAGTCCACGGCGACGGCGTCCGGCGTCCGGGCGGTCTGCGCGGCGACGAGGCCGGTCAGGGTCGCGTCGTCCGGGAGGGCGACGGCCGTGTCGTTCCACGTGTCGAGCATCCGGGTCCGCTCGACGGGATCCAGGAGGTCGTGCGCGGAGACGGGCAGGTCGGGCCGGTCGGCGACGGCGTGCAGCAGGCGGTCGAGGCTGTCGGCGATCCGGGCGATGCCGGACTCGTCGAAGAGGTCGGTGTTGTAGTTGAACGCACCGCGCAGCCCGCCGGGCCACTCCATCAGGAAGAGTTCCAGGTCGAACCGGGTGCCTGCGGCGCGCAGCCCGAACGGCTCGATGTCCAGGGCGAGTTCTTCCTGCGGGGCGGCCGAGGCGTAGTTCTGGATCGCCAGTACCGCCTGGAACACCGGTGAACGCGTCACGTCCCGTTCGACGTTCAGTTCGGACACCAGCTGGGCGAACGGCAGCTCCTGGTGGGCGTACGCCTCCAGGCAGGTCTCCCGGGTCCGGGCGAGGAGTTCGGTGAAGGCCGGGTCGCCGTCGAGTCGGGCCCGCAGCGCCAGGACGTTGACGAACATCCCGACGAGCCCTTCGAGTTCGGGCTCCGGGCGTCCGGCCACCGGCGAGCCGACGGCGAAGTCCCGCTGCCCGGAGAAGCGGGACAGCACCAGCTGGAACGCGGCGAGGAGCACCATGTGCACGGTCGCGCCGTGCTGCTTGCCGAGGACGGTGAGCCGGTCGAGGAGGTCACGGTCGACGTCGAAGCCGAACCCCGCGCCGTCGAAGGTCTGGCGCTCGGGTCGCGGCCGGGCCGTCGGCAGCTCCAGCGGCCGGACGCCGGAGAGTTCACCGGCCCAGTAGGCGACTTCCTCGGCCAGCCGGCCGCCGGTCAGCCGGTCGCGCTGCCAGAGCGCGAAATCGCCGTACTGGACGGGCAGTTCGACGAGCGGATCCGGTCCGCCGGTCGCGTACGCGGTGTAGCCGCGCAGCACCTCGGAGACCAGCACTTCGCTGGACCAGCCGTCGCTGACGCTGTGGTGCACGACGAGGAGGAGCACATGGTCGTCGTCGGCGATGCGGACCAGCAGGCCGTTGATCAGCGGGCCGGTGACCAGGTCGAAGGGCAGGGCTCCCAGCTCGTCGACGAGCCGGGCCGCGTGCTCCTCGTCGTCCGCTTCGGCGGTGCGCAGGCCGAAGGGGGCGGGTGCGGCGATCTCCAGGACCGGGCGGCCGTCGTCGGTGGCCGGATAGCGGGAGCGCAGCGTCTCGTGGCGGGCGATCACGGCGTCGAGGGCCCGTTGCAGGGCGGGGCGGTCCAGCGGGCCGCGCAGCCGGCGGGCGACCGGGATGTTGTACGCGGCGGTGCCGGGCGCGAACTGCTCCATGAACCACAGGCGTTCCTGTGCGAAGGAGAGCGGCGGCACGGTGGATTCGGGACGTCTCGGCACGGCCTGCGCCGGGCGGGCGCGGCCGCGCAGCCGCTGGGCGAGCAGGGCGCGCTTGGCGTCGGAGAGCGGGGCGGCGGCGGCGGACCTGCCGCCGGGTCTCGCGGCGCTGCTCCTTTCCCGGCTGTCGCTTCCACCGGCGGTTCCGGTGCCGTCGGCGCTGTCGCTCGCGTCGCCGTCCCGGGTGCCGTCCGTCGGGCGTGCCTCGGTGCTGCTCATGCCGTGGTCGTTCCGTTTCTCTCCGGGCCGGACTCGGCCGCGAGCAGCTGCTCGGCGTCCTCGTCGGACAGCGCTTCGATCTCCGCCAGCAGCAGGTCCTCCACCGCGACCGCGAACGCCTCGACGGTGCGGTGGGCGAACAGCGCCCGCAGCGGCACCGACAGACCGGCGGCCGCCCGGATCCGGGCGACGACGCGGGTGGCCAGGAGCGAGTGGCCGCCGAGGTCGAAGAAGTCGTCCAGCGCGCCGACCCGGTCCAGGCCCAGCACCTCGGTCCACACCTCGGCGACGAGCCCCTCCGCATCGGTGCGCGGGGCCACGTAACCGGGTCCGAGGTCGGGCCGCTGCTCGGGCGCTGGCAGGGCGCGGCGGTCCACCTTGCCGTTCGGCGTCAGCGGCAGGCTGTCCAGGACGACCAGGGAGTTCGGGACCAGGTGGGCGGGGAGCACGGCGGCCAGCGCGGCGCGCAGAGCCCCCGCCGTGAGCCGCTGCCCACCGCTTCCCGAGGCTTCGGGACTGCGGCCTTCGGAACGGCTGCCTTCCGGACGGCTGTCTTCAGGACTGCGGCCTTCGGGACGGCTGCCGCCGCCTGCCGGTGCCTCCGGACGCTCACCGCCCTCCCGCTCCGGCACCACATACCCGACCAGCGCCTCGTCCCGTACGGTCACCACGGCCCGGCCGACTCCGTCCAGGGCCAGCAGCGCGGTCTCCACCTCGCCGGGCTCGACGCGGAAGCCGCGCACCTTGACCTGGTCGTCGATGCGGCCGAGGAACTCCAGCCGTCCGTCCGCCCGCCACCGGACCAGGTCGCCGGTGCGGTAGCGGCGTGCGCCCGGCGGGCCGTACGGATCGGGCACGAAGGCCCGCGCGGTGGCCCCGGGCCCGCCGCCGTAGCCGTACGTCACCCCCGCGCCGCCCACGAGGAGTTCGCCGGGCGCTCCGTACGGCATGAGCCGGCCCAGCGCGTCGCAGACGGTGAGCGTGGTGCCGCCGACCGGGCTGCCGATGGGCGGGCGGTGGATCGCGTCGGCGCGGCCGAGTTCGGCGGTGGCGGCGATGACGGTGGTCTCGGTGGGTCCGTAGGAGTTGACCACCCGCACGGTGTCGCCGAAGCGGGCCCGCCAGGCGGCGACCGCGCGCTGCTGCACCTGGTCCGCGCCGAGGATCAGCAGCCGCAGGCCCGGCGGCCGGGGCAGCGCGTCGAGGTCGTCGACGAGCTCGTGCCAGTACGGCGTGGGCAGGTCCAGGACGGTCGGTCCACGGCCGTCACCGGCGGCGGCGAGCCGGAGGTGGTCCGGGAGGGTGCTGTCGGATCCGGCCACGACCAGGCGGGCCCCGGCGGTGAGCGCCGGGTAGATCTCCTCGGCGTGGGTGTCGAAGCTCAGGGAGGCGAACTGGAGCACCTCGTCGTCCGCCGTGATGCCGTAGTTCTCCCGCATCCAGCCGACCCGGGCGGCCAGCGCGCGGTGCGGGACGACGACGCCCTTGGGCGTTCCGGTGGAGCCGGAGGTGTGGATGACGTACGCCGGGTCGTCCGGGCCCGCCTCCCAGCGCGCGTCGGGCACACCGGTTCCGTCCGGGCCGCCCGGCGCGAGCACGGTGACCCGCTCGGCGAGGCCGTCGCCCATGACCCCGGCCCCGGCCCCGTTCCCGGTCTCGTCCGGGTCCGCCACGACCACGCGTACGCCGGTGTCCGCGACCATGAACTCCAGGCGGGCCGCCGGATAGGCGGGGTCCAGCGGCAGATAGGCCGCGCCCGCCCGCCAGGCGGCCAGCATCGCGGTGACCGCCCGCGTACCGCGCGGCAGCAGCACGCCGACGGTGTCCCCGCGCCGTACGCCCGCCTCCCGCAGCCGCACCGCGAGCGCCCCGGCCGCCGTCCACAGCCCCCGGTACGTCAGCTCTCCCGACTGCTCTCCCGACAGCTCGCCGGACGCGTCGCGCACCGCCGTGCGGTCGCCGTACGTCTCGGCCGCGCGGCCCAGGACGGCGGGCAGCGCCTCCGTGTCGGCTGCCGGCACCTCCGCGCCGGTGCCCAGGGCCAGCAGCTCGTCCACCTCGGACCGTGCGAGGAGCGGCAGTTCGGACACCGGCGCGTCCGGGTCGGCCAGCGCACCGCGCAGCAGCGTCTCGAAGTGCCGGGCGAACCGGGTGGCCCAGGCGTCGTCGTAGAGGTCGGTGCGGTAGCCGAACACCGCGATCAGGTCGTCGCCCTCGCGGCGCAGGTCGAGCATCACCTCGAACTTCCCGGCCGCGTGACCGCCGTCGGCGTCGGCACATCGCAGCCCGGCGAAATCCCGCTCAGCGCTTGGCTGTTCGTCCTGGGTGTGGACGGTCAGCAGGGTCTGGAAGAGCGGGCTGACGCCGAGGCGGCGCTCGATGCCCAGCTCGTCGATGAGCCGCTCGAACGGCACGCGGTCGTGGGTGAATCCGGCCAGCGCGGACCGGCGGACGCGCCGCAGGAGCTCACCGAAGGTCGGCGAACCGGAAAGCTCGGCCCGCAGCACGAGCGTGGTGGAGAAGTAGCCGATCAGCTCTTCGAGTTCGGGATCATTGCGACCGGCCGCCGGCACTCCGACGCAGAAGTCGTCCTGCCGGGTCCAGCGGTGCAGCAGCACCTGGTAGGCGGCGAGCAGCACCATGAACGGCGTGCACCGCTTCTGCCGGGCCAGTGCGTCGACCGCCGCGCCCGCCCCGGCGATCCGCCGGGTGTGGAACGCCCCGCCGGAAGCCCCGGCCCCCTCCGCCACCGTCGGCCGCAGATCGAGCACCGGCGCGCCCGCGAGCCGCTCGCGCCAGTGGGCGAGCGCGGCCTCCGCGTCGGAACCCTCGCCGCCCTCGGCGAACTCGCGTTCCCCGCGGGCGTACGCGGTGTACGGAAGCAGCTCGGGCAGAGCGACGGCGCGGCCTTCGAGGTGCGCGGCGTAGCGGGTGGCCAGCTCGGCGCGCAGCAGGTT
>MUNB01000537.1:6150-6588 GCA_002154345.1 Streptomyces griseus | reverse complement strand
AGCGCGGTACGCGGGGCGAAGGCAGTCGGCCGAAGAGGCCGGGCACTACGGGCGGTACGGGTGCGGGTTCCGGCGGTGCGGAGCCCTGCGGTACGAGGTCCGGATCAGCGTCCTCGACACGAGGTCCGGATCAGCGGCCCTCGACCGGGACGAAGTCGCGCAGGACCTCGCCGGTGTAGATCTGGCGCGGGCGGCCGATGCGGGAACCCGGCTCCTTGATCATCTCGTGCCACTGGGCGATCCAGCCGGGAAGGCGGCCGAGCGCGAAGAGCACGGTGAACATCTCGGTCGGGAATCCCATGGCCCGGTAGATCAGACCGGTGTAGAAGTCCACGTTGGGGTAGAGGTTGCGCGAGACGAAGTAGTCGTCGGAGAGCGCGTGCTCCTCCAGCTTGAGCGCGATGTCGAGCAGCTCGTCGGACTTGCCGAGCGCGGACA
>MUNB01000537.1:0-6137 GCA_002154345.1 Streptomyces griseus | reverse complement strand
CGGTGGCCGAAGCCCATCAGGCGGACGCCGTCCTCCTTGTTCTTCACCTTGCGGATGAAGGAGTCGACGTCGCCGCCGTTGGCCTGGATGCCTTCCAGCATCTCCAGGACCGACTGGTTGGCGCCACCGTGCAGCGGGCCCCACAGCGCCGAGATGCCGGCGGAGATCGAGGCGAACATGTTCGCCTGCGAGGAGCCGACCAGACGCACGGTGGAGGTCGAACAGTTCTGCTCGTGGTCCGCGTGCAGGATGAGCAGCTTGTCCAGCGCCGAGACGACGACCGGGTCCAGCTCGTACTCCTGGGCCGGGACCGAGAAGGTCATGCGCAGGAAGTTCTCGACGTACCCGAGGTCGTTGCGCGGGTAGACGAAGGGGTGGCCGATCGACTTCTTGTAGGCGTACGCCGCGATCGTCGGCAGCTTCGCCAGCAGGCGGATCGTCGACAGGTGACGCTGCTGTTCGTCGAACGGGTTGTGGCTGTCCTGGTAGAACGTGGACAGCGCGCTGACGACCGAGGACAGCATGGCCATCGGGTGGGCGTCGCGCGGGAAGCCGTCGAAGAACCGCTTGACGTCCTCGTGCAGCAGCGTGTGCTGGGTGATCTCGTTCTTGAAGGTCGCCAGCTGGTCGACCTGCGGGAGGTCGCCGTTGATCAGCGTGTACGCGACCTCGAGGAACGACGAGCGCTCGGCGAGCTGCTCGATCGGGTATCCGCGGTAGCGCAGAATGCCCTGCTCACCGTCGAGGTACGTGATGGCGGATTTATAGGCGGCGGTGTTGCCGTATCCGCTGTCCAGCGTCACCAGGCCGGTATTGGCCCGGAGCTTCCCGATGTCGAAGCCCTTGTCGCCGACGGTGCTGTCGATCACCGGGTAGGTGTACTCGTCATCGCCGTACCGCAGTACTACAGCGTTGTTGGTGTGCTCGCTCACGTCATCCCTCACCGACGTAGTGCCTCTTCTTCGAGGTGCCCTGACTGTCTTCCACCCTCCCCCATTCGGCTCAGGAGAGTGCACTCGGGGTCGTCCATTGGACCTACTGACGGCACTGAGTGCCGCCAACTTACTCATCCTGCCCCCTTGACTGCGGTTCCGGAAGACCTCCGTGATGTTTCCCACCGATTTGATCGATCATTTTTGTGCACGGGTCACGAGAAGTCTTCTCCCGAGCCGCCCCGGAGCCGGAAATCCAGTGCCGTACAGCGTCTGCCTGCGGAAACCGTGCGGACCGCCTGGCCGATCGCCTTACGGGACCCGACCAGCACGACGAGCTTCCTGGCCCGTGTCACGGCGGTGTAGAGCAGATTCCGCTGGAGCATCATCCAGGCGCTGGTGGTGACGGGGATGACGACGGCCGGATACTCACTGCCCTGGGAGCGGTGGATGGTCATGGCGTAGGCGTGGGCCAGCTCGTCCAGCTCGTCGAAGTCGTAGCCGATCTCCTCGTCCTCGTCGGTGCGGACGGTAAGCGTCTGTTCGTCCACGTCCAGGCCGGTGACGACGCCGACCGTGCCGTTGAAGACGCCGTTCTCGCCCTTGTCGTAGTTGTTGCGGATCTGGGTGACCTTGTCGCCGACCCGGAAGACCCGGCCGCCGAACCGCTTCTCGGGGAGGTCGGGGCGGCCCGGGGTGACGGCCTGCTGGAGCAGCCCGTTGAGATGGCCGGCACCGGCCGGGCCCCGGTGCATCGGGGCGAGCACCTGCACGTCACGGCGTGGATCGAGGCCGAACTTGGCCGGAATGCGGCGGGCCGCGACATCGACGGCGAGCTTGCCCGCGTCCTCCGTCTCGTCCTCCACGAAGAGGAAGAAGTCGCTCAGCCCTTCGGTGAGCGGAGGCTGTCCGGCGTTGATCCGGTGGGCGTTGGTGACCACGCCGGACTGCTGGGCCTGGCGGAAGATCCGGGTGAGCCGGACGGCCGGGACCGGGCCGCCCTCCGCGAGCAGATCGCTCAGCACCTCCCCCGCCCCGACCGAGGGCAGCTGGTCGACGTCACCCACGAGAAGGAGGTGGGCACCGGGTGCCACCGCCTTCACCAGCTTGTTGGCGAGCAGCAGATCGAGCATGGAGGCCTCGTCGACGACGACCAGATCGGCGTCCAGCGGACGGTCCCGGTCGTAGGCCGCGTCCCCGCCCGGCTTGAGCTCCAGCAGCCGGTGCACGGTGGAGGCCTCGGCCCCGGTCAGCTCGGCGAGGCGTTTGGCGGCGCGCCCGGTGGGGGCGGCGAGCACCACCTTGGCCTTCTTCGCCCGGGCCAGCTCGACGATGGACCGGACGGTGAACGACTTCCCGCAGCCGGGCCCGCCGGTCAGAACGGCCACCTTCCGGCTGAGCGCGAGGCGTACGGCCTCCTCCTGCTCGGGCGCGAGCGAGGCCCCCGTACGCGTGGCGAGCCAGGCCAGGGCCTTGCCCCAGTCGACGTCCTGGAAGGCCGGCATCCGGTCCTCGCCGGTGTTCAGCAGCCGTCTGACCTGCCCGGCGAGGGACAGCTCGGCGCGGTGGAAGGGGACGAGGTAGACGGCCGTGATCGGTTCGCCGCCCTCCGGGGACGGCACCTTCTCCCGTACGACGCCCTCCGGGTCGGCGGCCAGCTCGGCCAGGCACTCGATGACCAGCCCGGTGTCGACCTGGAGCAGCTTGACGCCGTCCGCGATGAGCCGTTCCTCGGGGAGGTAGCAGTGCCCCTGGTCGGACGACTGGGACAGGGCGTGCTGGAGGCCGGCCTTGACCCGCTCGGGGCTGTCGTGCGGGATGCCGACGGCCTGGGCGATCCTGTCGGCGGTGAGGAAGCCGATGCCCCAGACGTCGGCTGCCAGCCGGTAGGGCTGGTTCTTCACGACGGAGATGGAGGCGTCCTCGTACTTCTTGTAGATGCGGACGGCGATGGAGGTGGAGACGCCGACGCCCTGGAGGAAGACCATGACCTCCTTGATCGCCTTCTGTTCCTCCCAGGCCGCCGCGATCATCTTCGTACGCTTGGGACCGAGGCCGGGGACCTCGACGAGCCGCTTCGGTTCCTGCTCGATGATGTCGAGGGTGTCGACGCCGAAGTGGGTGGTGATCCGGTCGGCCATCACCGGCCCGATGCCCTTGATCAGCCCGGAGCCCAGATAGCGGCGGATGCCCTGGATGGTGGCGGGCAGCACGGTGGTGTAGTTCTCCACGGTGAACTGCTTGCCGTACTGGGAGTGCGAGCCCCAACGGCCCTCCATCCGCAGCGACTCGCCGACCTGCGCGCCGAGCAGCGCACCGACCACGGTGAGGAGATCCCCGGCCCCGCGCCCGGTGTCGACGCGGGCGACCGTGTACCCGTTCTCCTCGTTGGCGTAGGTGATCCGCTCCAGGACCCCTTCGAGGACGGCCATGTTGGACATGACCCGACGCTACCGGGTGCCACTGACAGCGCGGTTCGCGGCAGAGCGCCGGACAGGGGCGGGGAGGTCAGGGGGCGGGGGGCGTCGGGCCGCCGTTCTCGTACTCGTTCGCCAACAGCCCGTCCATGGTGGAGCGCAGGGTGCCGAGGAACTGCTCGAACCGCTGGATCTCCTGCGGCGAGTACGCCTGCATCGCCTCGGCCATCCGCTCGCTGTACGGCCCGAAGAACGCCATGGCGCGCGGCCGGATGTCGGGGCTGCTGCGCAGGGTCACCACCCGGCGGTCGGTGCTCTCGCGGGTACGGACGATGTGGCCCGCCTGTTCCAGCCGCTTGAGGAGGATGGCGGTCGCGCCGGAGGAGAGCGAGACGCGCTCGCTGAGCCGGGCCGGCGAGAGGGGCATGCCCTGGTCCTCGGCGTAGAGGATCTCGACGAGGGCGGCGGCGTCGGTGGAGTGCAGCCCGAGCCAGGCGGCGAAGCGGCGGGTGAACTCGGTGTAGTTGGCCCCGAAGGCGCGCAGGCCGTCCATCACGTGGTCGACCCGCACGGCCTCCCGGTCGCCCCCGCCCGGCCCGTCGGCCCCTCCCGGCCCGTCGGCCCCGCGCCGCCGCCTGTCAGCCCCGGGCCCGTTCGTCATCGGCACTGCGCACTCCCGCTTCCGTTTCCGCTCCGCTGTCGGTCCGCTTCCGGTTTGACAACCTACCTCGCACTATTTACCTTTGCCGCAAAGATATATTCCTTTACGGCAAAGCAATCGACGGGAGTCGAAGCACCGTGACCGAACCCGCAGAAGCCCCGCCCTCAGCGCGTCAGTGGCTGGGCCTCGTCGCCGTGGCGCTCGGCGTGGCCCTGATCGTCGTCGATCTGACGATCGTCAACGTGATCCTCGCGCCGATCATCGAGGACCTCTCCATCGGTTCGTCGGAGGCCCAGTGGATCCAGGAGTCGTACGCGATCACGTTCGCGGCGCTCCTGCTGGTCACCGGACGCCTCAGCGACCTCTACGGCGCACGCCGGATCTTCCTGCTGGGCCTCGCCGCGTTCGGCGCGACGAGCCTGCTGGCGGCGCTGGCCCCGAGCGGCGGCCTGCTGATCCTCGCCCGGTTCGTCCAGGGCGTCGGCGGGGCCATGATGCTGCCCACCTCGCTGGCCCTGCTCAACGCCACGTTCACCGGGCGGGCGCGCGGCCAGGCGTTCGCCGTGTGGGGCTCGACCATCGGAGCGGCGGCGGCCGTGGGCCCGCTGCTGGGCGGATGGCTCGCCGACATCTCCTGGCGCTGGGCCTTCGGCATCAACATCCCGCTGGTCGCGATCGTCGTGGCGGGGGTGCTCCGGTATCTGGACGCGTCACCATGCACCCGCGGCCGTATCGACGGCGTCGGCGCGGCGCTGTCGGCGGTGGGCCTGGGCCTGCTCTCCTTCGTCCTGATCGAGGGACGAACGTACGGCTGGCTGATGACGACGAAACCGCTGGAGATCGGGGGCTTCTCCTGGTCCGGCGGACTCTCGCCGGTCTTCGTCGCGCTGCTCCTGTCCGTACTGGCGCTGGCGGTGTTCTGGCACCGGCAGGCCGTGCTGAGCCGGGCGGACGGCGAGCCGCTGATGGACGTGCGGCTGTTCTCCATCCGCTCGTTCCGCAACGGCAATTTCGTGACGCTGATGGTCGGTCTCGGCGAGTTCGGCATCATCGCGGTGCTGCCGCTCTGGATGCAATTCGCCCTCGGCTACAGCGCGTTCGAGGCGGGTCTCGCGCTCGTCGCCCTGGCCGTCGGCAGTTTCGCCGCCTCCGGGGCGAGCTTCCCGATGGCCGCGACCGTGCCCGCGCTCGCACAGGTCCGGATCGGTCTCGTCCTGGAGGCCGCCGGGCTGACGACGCTGGCCCTGATCGCATCGACGGACAGCTCCTGGTGGCTGATCGCGCTCGCGCTGTTCGTGTACGGGATCGGCGTCGGCTTCGCCACGGCGCAGGTCACCAACATCGTCCTCGTGGACGTACCGGAACGCAGTGGAGGCCAGGCGTCGGGCATCCAGAGCGCGGCCCGTGAGCTGGGGTCGGCCCTCGGTATCGCCCTTCTGACCACGCTGTTCTTCAGCACCCTGGCCGCCGGAATGACCGACCGGCTCACCCGGGACGGCGTCACGACGGACGAAGCGGAACGGCTCGGCGGGGTGGTGACGGACAGCGCCGGATCGGTGATCGAGACCCTCGCCGCGGAGCCGCGTACGGCATCGGCGGCGGAGGCGGCCCGCGAGGCGATGGCGGCCGGCGTCCAGCTCTCCGGGTACGTCTGCGCGGGGCTGCTCCTCCTGGCGCTGGCGGCGACGCTGTTCATGGCGCCGAAGGCCCGTACGGGAGTCGGGGCGAAAGCACGTTCGGGAAGGGAGGCGAAGGTGCGTACGGACGCGGGGGCGAGGCCGCCCACGGACGTGGGGCCGGGAGTTCGCGGGGAGGACCGGGGCCCGCGGGCTTCGGCTCGGCCGCCGGAGTGACCGCGGCCCGCGCGCGCTACTCCCGTGGGGCCGGGCCGGCCAGTCCGGTCTCCCAGGACCAGGCGGCTATGCCCACCCGGTTGCGGGCCTTCACCTTCGCCTGGACGTTGGCGATGTGGGTCTTGGCGGTGCCCGCCGTGATGAAGAGCCGCTCGCCGATCTCGGCGTTGGTGAGGCCTTCGGCGACCAGCCGGGCGATCTCCTGCTCCCGGGCGGTGAGAGGCGACGGAGCCGGGGACGCCGCCGGGGCGGGGGCGTCCCCGGCTCCGTCGCC
>MUNB01000536.1 GCA_002154345.1 Streptomyces griseus | reverse complement strand
CGGAGAGGACCGGGCCGGAGAAGGTCAGCCGCCGGGGAGGATGACGGCGCGGCCGTTGATCCTGCCGTCGTGGAGGCGTTCGTAGGCGAGCGGGGCCTCGTCGAGGGAGTACGTCTCCACATGGACGTCCACCGCCCCGGCGTGGGCCAGGTCGAGGACCTCGGCGAGTTCCTTGCGCGAGCCCCAGTAGGGGGCGCTGACGTTGGCTCCGTACGGAAGCGTCCCGAAGCCGACCGGGAGCGCGCCGCCGCCGATGCCGACGATGGTGACGTCGCCGTCCACGCGGGCGACGGCCCCGGCGGTCCGCACGGTGGGCGGTGCTCCGACGAAGTCGAGCACCACGTGCGCGCCGAGTCCGCCGGTCAGTTCCATGACGCGGGCGGCCGCCTTCTCGTCGGAGAGAACGGTTTCGTGCGCGCCGACGGTCCTGGCCAGGGCGAGCTTGTCCTCGGTGACGTCCAGGGCGATCACCCGGGCGGCCGTCATGGCGCGCAGCAGCTGGATCGCGACGTGACCGAGGCCGCCGGTGCCGATGACGACCGCGGTGGAACCGGGCACCAGCTTCGCCCGCGAGCGGACGATCGCGTGGTACGGGGTGAGTCCGGCGTCGGTGAGGGGCACGGTCTTCACCGGGTCGAGGGCGCCGATCGGGATCAGATGACGGGGGTTGTCGACGATCATGTACTCGGCCATCGCGCCGGGTGCGCCGAGTCCGGGCGGCATGATGCCGAGCTCCTTGGCGCGCAGGCAGTAGTTCTCCTTGCCCTCGGCGCAGTTCACACAGGTGCCGCAGCCCCACGGCCCGTACACGGCGACGGAGTCGCCCACCGCGAAGCCGTCGACGCCGTCACCGAGGGCGGCGACCGTGCCGACGCCCTCGTGGCCCAGGGTGAGGGGCAGCGGGAAGGGGATCTGGTCGGCGGGCCAGCTCATCACGGCGATGTCGGAGTGGCAGACGCCGGCGGCGGTGACCTTCAGCAGGACCTGGCCGGGGCCGGGCTCGGGGTCCGGGACGGTGACCACCTCGGGGGCGGCGCCGACGGCTCGGTACTGAACGGCTTTCATGGAGTCTCCTCGCCTCTTCTCTTTCCTTGTTCTCTCGTGTTCTCCTGCGTTCTCTTCGCTCCCTTTCTCGCCCCGGTGTCCCCCGCCCGCCACTCGGGGCCCGCGGTCACGGGGCGGAGTAGCCGCCGTCCACCAGGTGGTAGCTGCCGTGGATGAAGGAGGCCTTGTCGGAGAGCAGGAAGGCGGCGAGCTCGGCGACCTCCTCGGCGGTGCCAAGGCGTCCGGCCGGGTGGAGGGAGATCAGGTGCTCGCGGGCTGCCGGGTCGGTGTTCCGCAGGAGCGGGGTGTCGATGAAGCCGGGGCCGACCGCGTTGACCCGGACGTTCTGCCCGGCGTATTCGAGCGCGGCGGTCTTGGTGAGGCCGACGACGCCGTGCTTGGCCGCGACGTAGGCGGGCGACCCCGCGAAGCCGTTGGTGCCGAGGATGGAGGACATGTTGACGATCGCGCCGCCGCCCGCCGCGACGATGGCGGGCAGTTCGTAGCGCATCGAGTGGAAGACGCCGCTGAGGTTGGTGGCGACGACGCGGTTCCAGTCCTCGACCGGGTACGCGCCGGTGGGGCTGCTGGGGCCGGCGATGCCGGCGTTGTTCACGGCCAGGTGGAGGGCGCCGAAGGTGTCCACCGCGAACCGCACGCCCGCTTCGACGGAGGCCGGGTCGGTGACGTCCATCGCGACGGCGGCGGCCCTGGCTCCGGTGCTCTCCAGCTCGGCCGCGGCCTTGCGCGCGTTCTCCTCGTCGTAGTCGGCGACGACGACCGCCGCGCCGCCCGCGGCGAGCCGCCGGGCCAGGGCGAGGCCGATGCCGGAGGCCCCGCCGGTGACGAGGGCGGTGCGGCCGGCGAACTCGTCCGGGGCGGAGCCGGCGGCAGCGGCGGGGGTGGAGCTGTGGTCGGTGGAGGTGCTCATGACGTTGCCTCTGTTTCTGCTGCTTCTGCTGCTTCAGCAGTTGCTGCTACTGCTCTGGTCTTCTGTTACTGCTGCTGTGGTGCGGTGTTGTTCCGGAGCGGTGCGCCGAGCAGGTCGGCGGAGAGCGCGTCGAACGCCTCGGTGACCAGGTCGGGCAGGGCGTCCGGACGGCCTCCGCGCACCCAGGCGGCCTGGGCGGCGAGCAGGGCGCCCGCGCCCGCGGCGACGGTCACGGCGGGCCGGATGTCCTGCCGCGGATCGACGCCGAGCCGGTCCGCGACGATGGCCACCGAGTCCTCCTGGGCGTCCACCCGGATGTGGTGGAAGACGGCGTAGAGCGTCGGCTCCTCCTCGGCGACGACCAGCAGGTCGAAGATCCGGGGGCGGCGGTGCCAGGGCTCCGCGCCGGGGTCGGCGAGCCAGTCGAGGACGGCCCGCCGGTAGGCGAGGAGCGGGGGTTCCGGGGCCGGACGGGCGCGCAGGGCCGCGTTGATGCGGTCGCCGTCGCCCCGCAGGGAGTCGAGGGCGGCGGCCTCCTTGCTCGTGAAGTACCGGCTGAACGTACGGCGGTCGACGTCCGCGGCCTCCGCGATCTCCTCGACCGTCACGTTCCGCAGCCCCCGGTCGAGCACCAGCTCGAACGCGGCCTGCGCCAGGGTGTCGCGGGTGCGGCGCGCCTTGCGGCTGCGCCGTTCCGGGATCTTCCGTTCCGGGGACTTCCGTTCCGGGGTCATGCATGCACCGTACACCTGAAAATGTCCCCACGCGACACAAGTCTCGTGGGGACATCAGGGGCTCGGCGCGTCAGACGGCCACTACGCGCAGGGCGTCCTCGCCGGTGGTCTCGGACCGCCCGCCGCCGCCGACGGGGGCGTGGCTCAGGGCGAGCGCGGCGATGTCGTCGCGCCGTACGCCTCCGGAGAAGTCCTCCAGGTCGACGCGGAGGGCGTCGAGCAGTTCGCTCGGACCGCGTCCGGCCCAGGCACCGACCCGCTCGTCCAGCGGGTAGAAGGCGCCGGCGGTGTCGCGGGCCTCGGTCACCCCGTCGGTGACGACGAGGAGTGTCGCGTCCGGCGGGAAGGCGAAGGACTCGGTCGCCCGGGACTCCCGGCTGAGTCCGGCGAGGCCGAGCGGAACGTAGGTCCGGTGGAGCGTGACCGCCGAGGCCCGGCCGTCGTGCAGCAGGCGGGGCGGCAGATGACCGCAGTTCACGGCCTCCACCCGGCCGCTCCCGTCGAACCCGAGCACCAGCGCGGTCACGAAGCGTTCGGCCTCACCGGTCTGGGCGGAGAACACGTTGTGCCGGACCACGGCGTCCTCCAGCGCCTCCACCACCCCGGTGAGCGTGGGTTCGCGGATGGCCGCCTCGCGGAACGCGGCGATGGCCGCGAATCCGGCGCCGATGGCGGCGAGGCCCTTGCCCTGGACGTCACCGATGATCACGCGGGTCCCGTAGGGCGACTCGACGACCTCGTAGATGTCGCCGCCGACGAAACGGTCCTCCTCGATCGGCTCGTAGAGCCCGTGTGCGAGGACGTGGCCGGTCGCCACGGGCAGCGGCCGCAGGATCTGGCGTTGCAGGGTGACGGCGGCGGAACGCAGCCGTGCCATCTCCGTGGCGTGCCGGATGCGCGCCGCGCAGGCGGCGACCCCGAGTGCGCAGGCCAGTACGGCGAAGCCGATGCCGAAGAGGAAGTCCCAGAAGGTTCCGTCCGCGCCGGCCCGGAAGCCGACGACGACCGTGGTGATCCACACCGCGACCCAGATGGTCTGGCGGAGGCTGCAGTAGACGGAGGCCAGCGCGGGGACGACCACGAGCAGCGGAACGACCCGCAGGTCGTTGCCCGTTCTGATGTCGAGGAACACGACCAGCACCGTCAGCAGCACGAGACCGCCGAACAGCGTCCAGTTGCCGATCCGGCTCCGGGACACCGACGCGGTGCCCGCGTCCGGGCCGGGTGCGGCACCGCTCCGGTGCCGCACCCCTCGCTGCTTCCGTGTCTGCTTCGACGCCCGCTTCTGTGCCATGTCCAGCAACCTCATGGGCACGGCCTGTCCTCCCGCTGGTGTCTCGGTGCCGCCCGCAGTTTCGGCCGGTCCCTTCCAGTTGACCGGGGCGCGGGTGTTCGCACAGGAGGGCTTAGGGCCCTGAGCGGGTGCCGAAGGTCCCGTTCGGGACTTCCGGCCCGGGACCTCCGGCCTCCCGCCGGGGTGCCGCAGGTCCCGTCGTACGGGGACCGGCGGCCCGTTCCGTCAGCCCGGTCAGCGCAACGAGGGCCTGCGGTCCCCCTCGGCCGACGGAAGCGTGGCGGGGACGAGGGCCGCGATGAATTCCGTACGCCGGCGGAGCCGGAACCCGAGGGACTCGTAGAGCCGTACGGCCCCGGTGTTCGAGGCGGACGCATGCAGGAACGGCGTCTCGCCGCGCTCTCGGATGCCGTGTGCGACCGCCAGGACCAGCCGGCTCGCCAGCCCCTGCCCCCGTACGGACTCGTCCGTGCAGACACCGCTGATCTCGGTCCAGCCCGGCGGGTGCAGCCGCTCCCCCGCCATCGCCACCAGAGCGCCGCCCCGGCGGATGCCCAGATAGGTGCCCAGCACGACCGTGCGCGGCAGGAACGGGCCGGGGCGGGTGCGGGCCACCAGGTCCAGCATCTCCGGCACGTCCCGCGGGCCCAGCGGGACCGCCTCCGGATCGGGTGCGGCCTCCACCGAAGCGTCGACCAGCTGAACGCCCTCGGCCCGGAAGGTGATCTCCCACTCCTCCGGCGGCTGCGCCTGGAACGCGGCCAGGGCGACGGAACCGCCCGGCCCGGCGAGCGCCGCGAGATCGGCCCAGTCCTGGGCGTCGGGGTCGTCCGGGAGCCCGGTCCAGGGGGTGACGTCGACGGGGTAGCGCAGGATCCGCCCGCGGCTCTCGGCGAAGTGGGCGTGCGGACCGGTGAGCGAGGAGCGGGCGGGATTGTCCAGCGGGTGGAGCCGGGGTGGGGTGTGGGCCCGGGGC
>MUNB01000535.1 GCA_002154345.1 Streptomyces griseus | reverse complement strand
GAACTGCTTCGCCAGGCGGAGCAGGCGGGAGTTCGGGGGCCGGTTCGGGTGCCCGTTCCACCGTCATGTCCGGGAGCGGTTCGGGGGCCGGAGCAACCGGCGGTGCGGGCACCGGAAGGGGCTCGGGAACGGCCTCGGGCGCGGCGGTGGGGGCGTGGACGAGGAGGGTTCCGCCGAGGAAGGCGAGGGCGGGCCAGCCAGCGACGAGGATGCGCAGCCAGGCGGGAACGTTGCCCAGGTCGAGGAGTCCGGCGGTGGCGACGTTCGCGCCGAGCGAGGCGGCCAGGGCGATGATGAACCAGGCCCAGGCGGCGCGGTTGTCGGCGGTGGTGCGCATGCGACGCCAGGCCGCGACAAGGAGCAGGTCCACGCTGATTGGGTAGGCCCAGGCTTTCCAGCCGTCCTGACCGGCAGCCTCCGCCAGGTCATGCAGGTGCGCGAAGGACAGGGCACCGGCGATCACGGCCTGGATGAGTACGGCGTCGATTCGGATGCGGGACACAGGTTCACCTCCTTTCGAGGGGTGGGCCGGTGCCCTGTGGTTCGCGGGCCACCGCCGGGCACCGGGGCTCGGGGG
>MUNB01000534.1 GCA_002154345.1 Streptomyces griseus | reverse complement strand
TCTCTGTGATGGGCCCCGCTCCCCTCCGCCCTGCCCCGGGCCGGGGCCCATCACAGAGAGAACACCCAGATGTCCGCACGCCCGACGAACCTCCGTCCCGAGCTCCGCCTCCGGCCCACCCGAAGGGCCCGGGGCCTGCGGGCCACGGCGCTCGGCACCGCCCTCGCCGCCCTCCTCGTCCCCACGCTCACCGCGTGCGGCGGGGGTACCTCCTCGGCCGCGGGCAACGCCACGCTGAAGTGGGCGTCCTCCTACTTCCCGGCCCACTGGGACCCGGTGGTCTCCGGCAGTGGCGCCCAGTTCCGCCAACTCTCGCTCGTGTACGCCTCCTTGACCCGCACCGACGAGGAGGGCAAGCCCGTTCCCGACCTCGCCGAGAGCTGGGAGTACAACGACAAGGGCGACCGCATCACGTTCAAGCTGCGCCCCGGTCAGAAGTTCAGCGACGGCGAACCGGTCGACGCCACCGCGGTGAAGGCCGCCATCGAACGCGCCCAGAAGCAGAAGAACTCCGCCCTCTTCGGGGACCTCACCTCGATCGGCACGGTGGAGGCGAACGGACTCGAAGCGACCCTGAATCTCACTCAGGTCGACTACCAGATACCGCAGTTGCTCGGACAGCGCGTGCTCCAGATAGCCAGCCCCAAGGCGGCCGACAACCCCACCCGGCTCGACCAGAACCCGGTGGGCGCGGGGCCCTTCGTGGTCGAGCAGCTGATCCCGGGGACCAAGGCGGTCCTGAAGAAGAACCCGGACTACTGGGACGCGAAGAACATCCACATCGACAACGTCGAACTGGTCTCCGCCCCCGACGCCTCGACGGTCGTCTCCGGTCTGCGGACCGGTGTCTACAACTTCGCCGACATCGACCCCAGCCAGGCCGACGCCGCGAAGAAGGCCGGCCTCGACGTCTTCGTCCAGCCAGGCTTCAACGCCGCCAACCTCAGTCTCAACGTCAACAAGGCGCCCTTCGACGACGACCGGGTCGTCGACGCCGTCCGGCACGCGGTCAACCGCGAGGAGTTCGTCCGCAAGCTGACCTTCGGCCACGGCGAGGCGACCGATCAGCCCTTCCCGAAGGGGTACGTGGCGTACGACCCGAAGTCCGAGGACGCCTACCCCTACGACCCGGCGAAGGCGAAGAAGCTCCTCGCCGAGGCGGGGCACCGGCCCGGTGACCTCAAGCTGAACCTCGTCATCCCCTCCGAGGACCCCCAGGCCGAGATCGTCCAGTCGCAGCTCGCCGCCGTCGGCATCAAGGTCACCATCAAGATCGACAAGAACTGGGCCACCCCGTTCTTCGCCAAGGACCTCGCCTTCTCGCTGTACTCGACCACCGGGCGGGACTCCGCCGTGCAGACCCTCACCGCGCACTTCGGCCCCGACGGACCGCTCAACCTCTCCACCCCCTACGAGCCGGACGGCTTCGAGGAGGCGGTGGCCAAGGTCCGCCGGACCCCGCTGGACTCGCCCGACTACGCCGAGACCCTGCAGGCCGCGACCCGGGCGGGGCTCGGAAGCAAGGCGCTGGTGTTCACCTTCTCCTCGCCGAACCTCTTCGCCAAGACGACGGCGGTGTCCGCGCTCCCGAAGAACCCCGGGCACATCGACTGGACCGGTGTGAAGGTCTCCGGCGCCAACTGATCCACCCGCGCCACCGCTCACCACCCACCCACCCATGCATCAGCCCAACGCACAGAGAGGGGCAGCCCCATGACGACGACCGCGCCACCGATCGTCCCTGCCCGCCGTCGCGGGGCCGCCGTGGCCAGGACCCGGCACGCGGCAGGCCGAGTCCTGGCCGTCCTCGCCCGGTCGGTCGCCATCTTCGTCCCCGTGTTCCTCGTCGCGACCTTCGTGACGTTCGCCCTCCGCTCGCTGAGCGGACTCAGCCCCGCCCGCATCCAGCTGGGCGAGGAGGCCACCCCCGAGGCCATCGCCCGGATCGAGTCCCAATGGGGGCTCGACAAGCCCTTCCTCGCCCAGTACGGGGACTGGTTCACCGGAGTCCTGCATGGTGAACTCGGCACCAGCTGGGTCAACGGGGCCGACATCTCCACCCTGATCGGCCTCGGCCTCGGCGTGAGCCTCTCGGTCGCCACGTTCGCCCTGATCATCGGGGTCCTCGTCGGATTCGCCCTCGGTACGGTCGCGGCGCTCCGACGCACCACGGCCGTCGACCGGGCGATCACCGGCTTCGTCACCGTGATCTCGGTGATGCCCGCCTTCGTCGTCGGCATCGTGCTGGTGTCGGTCCTCGCCGTCGGGTTCGGTCTCTTCCCCTCCGCCGGCTACGTCCCGGCGGAGCAGGGTGTCGGCCCCTGGCTCGCCCACATCACCCTGCCCGCCCTCGCGCTGAGCTTCGACGTCATCGCGGACGTCGCACGCCAGCTCCGCTCCAGCCTCATCGGCGCCTACCAGGAGAACTACGTGACCGGAGCGGTCGTCCGCGGACTGAGCCCGCGGCGCGTCTTCTTCGGACACGTCCTGCGCAACGGCCTCGGACCGACGCTCGCCACCCTGGGGCAGAAGTTCCCCGCCCTGGTCGGCGCGTCCGTCGTCACCGAGTGGATCTTCGGCCTCCAGGGCTTCGGCCGGTTCGCCAACGACTCCGCGCAGGCCGGCGACGTACCGGCGGTGCAGGGCGTCCTGGTGGTCTCGATCGCGCTGGTCGTCTCCTTCAACCTCATCATCAACCTGGTGCTGGCCCGCGTGATGCCGGCCTCCCAGCGGGGGGTGTGACCATGGTGCGCCGCGTGCTCGCCCTCACGTCCGGACGGATCGCCGTCGTCATCCTCGCCGTGATCGCGCTCCTCGCGCTGCTGGGCCCCTGGCTCGCACCGCAGAACCCGCTGGCCACCAGCGACAACGCGCTCGCCGCCTACTCCGGCAGCCACTGGCTGGGCACGGACTATCTGGGACGCGACGTCCTGAGCCGGCTGCTGGACGGCTCCCGCATCAGCGTCCTCGGCTCGCTGGAGGTCGCCCTGGTGGCCCTCGTCGTCGGCGCGGTCCCCGGGATCCTGTCGGTCTATCTGGGCCGCGCCTTCGAGTGGTTCACCCTCCGTATCGCCGACACCCTGGTCGCCCTGCCGTTCCTGCTGTTCGCCATCGCGGTGATCGCCCTGCTCGGCAACGGCATCACCCAGGCGATGCTTGTCACCGGGGCGCTGGTCTCCCCGCTGTTCTACCGGGTCTCCCGCGCCGCGACCCTGGCCGTCGCCCGGTCCCCGTACGTCGAGGCGGCCATCGTCTCCGGCGCCTCCATCGGCTGGATCGTACGCCGCCACGTGCTCGCCAAGGTGCTCCCGCCGATCGCCGTCGCGCTCGCCCAGACCATCGGCGTCGGCTTCGTGATCGTCTCCAGCCTCACCTTCCTCGGCATCGGCGTCCAGCCGCCCGAGCCCACCTGGGGCGGACTGCTCGCCTCCGACCTGGGCTACCTCAGCCACCGGCCCTGGGCGCCGGTGGCACCCGCTCTGCTGATCATGATCACCGTCTGGGCCTGCAACCTCCTCGCCGACGCCATCCGCGACGTCTCCGGAGAAGCGGGCCGGGCGCTGGCCAACGACCGCAAGGCCCGCGCCAACCGCCGTGCGGCGGCCGGACCCCTTCCCGCCGGAGGTTCCCGATGAGCCCGCTGTCCCCCGACACCCTCACCTCCCGCCCCGCCGACACGGACCGGCCGGCCGCGGACGCTCCCGGCGCACCGCCCGCCGAACCCGTCCTCGCCCTCCACGACGTACGCATCACCGACCGCGTCACCGACCGGGAGATCGTCCACGGGGTCACCTTCGACCTGACCCCGGGCAAGGCGGTCGGCATCGTCGGGGAGTCCGGCAGCGGCAAGACCCTCACCTGCCGTGCCGCCCTCGGCATCCTGCCCCCGCACTTCGAGGTCTCCGGCGGCCGCATCGACCTCGCGGGCAGCGACATCGCGACCCTGACACCCCGTCGGTGGACGGAGTTGCGCGGGGCCACCATCAGCGCCGTCTTCCAGGACCCCGCCTCCTATCTCAACCCGGCGATCAAGGTCGGGGCCCAGATCGCCGAGGTCGTCCGCGTCAAGCAGGGGCTGAAGCGGCGCGCGGCCCGCCGCCGGGCCGTGGAACTCCTCGCAGCCGTACGGCTGCGCGACCCGGAACTCGTCTACGGGCAGTACCCCTACGAGCTCTCCGGCGGCATGCTCCAACGCGTCCTGATCGCCGCCGCCATCGCCGTCGAACCCCGGGCCCTCATCGCCGACGAGGCCACCACCGCCCTCGACGTCACCGTCCAGGCCGAGATCCTCGATCTCCTCGCCGAGCTGCGGACCCGCACCGGCCTGGCCCTCGTCGTGGTCTCGCACGACCTGGCCGTCGTCGCCCAGCTCTGCGACGAGGTCCTGGTGCTGCGGCAGGGCGAGGTGGTGGAGCAGGGGCCGACCCGGGCGGTGCTGCACGACCCCCAGCACGACTACACCCGCCTGCTCATCGCCGAGCACGACAGCTACGGCCTCGACAAGTTCCTCGCACCCCAGGGGGCGTCATGACCACCGCGGCACCACAGGCCGAGGAGGCCGTGTCCGATGACGGGACCGGTCCGGTGCTGGAGGTCTCCGGCCTCGGCGTGCACTACGGCCGGGGACGCAAGCGGCGACGGGCCCTGCACGACGTCACCCTGAGCATCGCGCCCGGCGAGGCCGTCGGCGTGATCGGCGAGACCGGCTCCGGCAAGTCCACCCTGGCCCGCGCCGTCCTCGGGCTGGTCCCCGCGTCGGCCGGCTCGGTCCGTATCGCCGGGGAGGAGGTGAGCGCGTACGGCTCCCGCCGCTGGCGCGAACTGCGACGGCGCGGCGTGATCCAGTACGTCTTCCAGGACCCGCTCCGCAGCCTCGACCCGGACCTCACCATCGAGGACTCGCTCGTCGAACCCCTGCTCATCCAGGGCGTCCCCCGCAAGGAGGCCGTCCCGCGGGCCCGCACCTTCCTCGACCGCGCCCAGCTCGCCCCCGATCTCCTCGAACGGCTGCCCGGCGAGCTGTCGGGCGGTCAGCGCCAGCGGATCGCCGTGGCCCGCGCCCTGGTCACCGAGCCCCGGCTCGTCATCCTCGACGAACCGGTCAGCGCCCTCGACTCCGCCAACCGCGTCCAGATCCTGGAGATCCTGAAGGAGCTGCGCGCCTCCGGCGTCGCCCTCGTCCTCATCTCCCACGACCTCGGATCCGTGGCCGGGACCGCCGACCGCATCGCCGTCCTGTACCGGGGCGAACTCGTGGAGACCGGCACCGCCCACGACGTGGTGCGCCGGCCCCGGCACCCGTACACCCGGCTGCTGCTCGGCTCCGCGCCCACCCTGCGGGGCCGGCCCGCCGACCGCGCCGAACGCGAAGCCCTCCGGGCGCTGCTGGACGCCTGAACCCACCCCCGTACCCCACCGCTCCCCCTGCCGAGAGGAACAGCCATGTCCCGCAGAATCCACCTCGCCCTGCACCCCTACGGTGTCGGAGGCCCCGGTCAGCACGGCCTCTGGAAGGACCCGCGCGTCGCGAAGAACGCCAGCATCGACGTCAACTACTACATCCAGCAGGCGAAGGCGGCCGAGCACGCGCTCTTCGACGCCCTGTTCGTCGTCGACAGCCAGTTCATCAACTCCACCTACCCCTCGCACTACCTCAACCGCCTGGAACCGCTGACCCTCCTGTCGGCCGTCGCCACCCACACCCGGCACATCGGCCTGGTCGGCACCGCCAGCTCCACCTACAACTCCCCCTTCAATCTGGCCCGCCGGTTCGCCTCGCTCGACCTCATCAGCGGCGGCCGGGCCGGCTGGAACGTGGTGACCAGCTTCGACACCGGCACCTCGAAGAACTTCGGCCTCGACGAGCACCTGGACTACGCCACCCGCTACGGCCGCGCTCTGGAGTTCGTGCAGGTCGCCCGGGGTCTGTGGGACTCCTACGAGGACGACGCGTTCCCCGCCGACGTGGAGCGGGGCGTCTTCCTCGACCCGGAGCGGCTGCACGCCCTCGACCACGAGGGGGAGCACTTCAAGGTCGCAGGACCGCTCAACATCTCCCGCTCGGCGCAGGGCCAGCCCGTCATCTTCCAGGCCGGGGTCTCCGCGGAGGGCCGCGATCTGGCGGCGAGGGTCGCCGAGGGCATCTACGCACCCGGCGGCACCCTGGAGCAGGCCCAGGAGTACTACGCGGACATCAAGAAGCGCACCGCGGCCCACGGCCGCGACCCCGAGCACATCAAGGTCTTCATCCACGGCGGGCCGATCGTCGCCGCCACGGACGAGGCGGCCCGGCGGCGCGAGCGGGAGATCTTCGAGGAGGACAACGACTTCGAGCGCAACCTCGCCCTCCTCGGCCGCTCGTTCGGCGCGTACGACTTCAGCGTCCACGACCTGGACGCCCCCTTCCCCGACGTCGCCCACCTCGCCGAGAAGGGCGGCCGCACCGGAGCCGCGAAGATCATCGAACGGGCCCGCGAGGAGAAGCTGACGCTGCGCCAGGTGGCCGAGGGCGCGAACGCGTTCCGGCGGTCCCCGTTCGTCGGAGCGCCCGAGACCGTCGCCGACACCATCGAGCAGTGGTACGACGCCGGCACGCTCGACGGCATCAACCTCGCCTTCCGGAACAACGACGACCTCGAACTCTTCGTCGACGGCGTGGTGCCGCTGCTCCAGAAGCGGGGCCTGTTCCGCACCGCGTACGAGGCCGACACCCTGCGGGGCAACCTCGGCCTCCCGATCCCCGCCAACCGCCACACCCGCGAGCGCGAACTCGCGGGCGGCTGAGCGGCCCTGACGCCGAACGAGGAGACCCTCATGACCGAACGGAACGCCCAGCAGGACCTTCGGTACACCGACCACTTCGGACCCCGGGGGCCGGCCGTGCGCGGCACCGTCCTCGTGGTGCCGGGCCGGGGAGAGACCCATGACACCTACGCCCGCTTCGGAAAGCGGCTCGCCGCCGACGCCTACCGGGTGCGCGTCCTGGACGCGGCGCGGCTCGACGCGGAGGACCCCGACGGATCGCTGACCCGCCTCGGCGGGCGGATCGCCGACGCCGTCGCGGGCACGGCGGATCCCGACGGGGCCGTCGTCCACCCCGTGATCCTGGTGGGCGCCGACACGGGGGCCGTCGCGGTGGCGGCGCTGCTCGGCCGGGAGGACGGTGCGGGGGCGGCCGGTCTCCGCCCGGACGCCGTCGTCCTCGCCGGGCTCCCGGCGCACACGTCCGCCTCGCCTTCGGGCAGTTGGGACGACGAGCTCGACGTGCGCACCTTCTGTCCCGCCCACCGCTCCACCCTCACCGACGATGCCGCCTTCGGCCGGGGAGCGCTCGACGAGGTGGTGCCCGAGCCCCTTCTCGCGGCGGCTTACGCGAGCGAAGCGGACGTCCCGGTGCTGATCCTGGCCGGG
>MUNB01000533.1:3136-3528 GCA_002154345.1 Streptomyces griseus | reverse complement strand
GGCCGGGCGCGCTCAGGTCACCAGCCGGAGCGACCTCTCCGCGATGGAGATCCGTACGCTCTGCCCCCAGGTCAGCTCCAGCGCGTCGGACTCCATCCCGTCCCCGAAGACCACGATCCGGTCCGACTCCACGGTCAGCCGCAGCCCCTGACCCCGCCCCAGTTCGCCCGCCACCCTCGACGTCCCGGTCGCCGGCGAGGGCCAGGCCTCGCGCACGAACCACAGGAGCCGCGCGTCGCACGGCGCGGGCAGCGGCACGGTGGCGCCACGCTCCAGCCACAGCGAGCGGAGCCAGCCGGTGGCGCCCGTACCGGTGCCGACCAGCACCCCGGAGGAGGCCTGGGCCTCGCCGGTGGCCGCCTCGCCGTCGTCGCCCAGGCGGTAGCGGGCCG
>MUNB01000533.1:0-3130 GCA_002154345.1 Streptomyces griseus | reverse complement strand
GTGCCGGACCAGGACGCCGGGGTTGCGCCCCGGGTCGGTGTTGATGCCCACCACCGGCTGACCGGACAGGTACTTCGCGGTGTTGGCGACCAGTCCGTCCTGGCCGACCACGACCACCACGTCCTCCGGGGCGAACAGGAACCGGTCCAGGTCCGCCCGCTCCACCCGGGTGGAACGCCAGGTGAGCGGCACCGCCGCCGCCACCTCGCGCAGCGCCTGCCGGGTGTCCTCGTGGCGGCGGGCCACCTCGTCGATCGAGCGGCCCCGGCTCGACAGGAAGAACGCGGCCTGCCCGTGCGTCCCGTGCCGGGCGAGCAGCTCCTCGTACTCCGTCCGCCGGTGGACGAGCACCGCCCGGGGCGCCAGGCTCACGCGCCCGCCCCGCCTTCCGGACGGCCGAGCTTGGCGAGCAGCCCGGTGAGGACGTCGGGGGAGAGGGTGAGGCTGTCGATGCGCGGCAGGTTCTCCGCGAGCCGGGTCGCCGCCAGGGCGTGCAGCGTGGCCGGGTCGACCTCGCCGTGCACCCGCAGCCAGGCGGCCTGTGCCTCGGCCCGTGCCGCGCCGGTCTCGCGCGCCGCCTCGGCCTCCGCGCGGGCCAGGCGTACCTTCCGGGACGCCTCGGCCTCAGTCCGTACGCCGTCCGCCCCGGCCTTCTCCTCGGCCTCACGGCGGGCGTTGGTGCCGCGCTGGTCGACCAGCTGCTCCTCGCGCCGGGCCAGTTCGATCTGGCTGGCCAGCTCGTTCTCGGCGATGGCGCGCTCGCGCTCGACGGCCACGGCCCGCCGTTCGTAGGTCGCACGGTCCGCCTCCTGCTGGATCTGCTCGCGGGCCGGGGTGCGCAGGGCACGCTCGACCTCGGCCTCGGGGCGGATCGCGACGACGCGCACGGCCACCACGTCGATGCCGGTGGCCGGGAGCCGGGGCTCGGCGGCGAGACCGGTGGCGACCCGTTCGCGTACCGAGGCGACGCCGTCCACCAGGGCCGCCGCGAGCGGGGTGCGGGCCAGCACGTCCAGCGTGTGCTGCTGCGCGGTCTCGGTGAGCAGGGTGGCGATCTGCTCCAGCGGAGCGCCGCGCCAGCTGCCGGTGTCCGGGTCCACGGAGAAGTCGAGCCGGTTCGCCGCCTCGCCCGGATCGCTGATCCGGTAGGTGACCGTGGCCTGCACGGTGACGTCCTGGAAGTCCGCCGTACGGGCGTGGAACGCCATGGCCAGCTCCCGGTCGTCCACCGGCACTTCGGAGAGCGCCGCCGAGAGCGACCGGTACCAGAAGCTGAGCCCCTGGCCGTCGTGGGCGAGCTGCCCGCGCTTGTGGTGGCGGATGTGGGCGGTGGGCGCGGAGCGCAGGTGGCGCCAGCCGAAGCGCCGGGTGATGTCGGCCATGATGGACCCCCTTGATGTCGTCATGGCGACGATAAGGGCGGAGGGGTATTAGAGTCAAGGTGACTATTAAGAGGGGTGGCGGCCGACCGCGTGCCTGGCCGGGATCTCGCCGCCGCCGTGCACGGCGAGATCGGCGCCGTTGACGTACGAGGAGAGTCCGCAGGCCAGCCAGAGGCAGGCCCGCGCCACCTCGTCCGGATCCGCCAGCCGCCCCATCGGGACGACGCCCGCCACCGCCGCCCCGTCGTCGTCGCCGTACAGCGCGGTGGCGTTCTCGGTGCGGATGAGGCCCGCCGTGATGTGGTTGACCCGGACCCGCGGCGCCCATTCGAGGGCCAGTGCCCGGGTCAGCCCGAGCAGGCCCGCCTTGGCCGCGGAGTAGGCGGCGGTGCCCGGCTGCGGGTGGTGGGCGGAGACGCTGCCGATGTTGATCACGGCCCCGCCGTCCGGCTGCTCCCGCATCACCAGGTTCGCCGCCTGGGCTGTGTAGAAGGGCGCCAGGAGGTTGAGTGCGACCACCTTCTCCACGAAGCGCGGCGAGACCGCCGCCGCGTCGGCGTCCGGAGAGCCGCCGGCGTTGTTCACCAGTACGTCGAGCCGCCCGAACCGCTCGGCGGTCGCGGCGACGAGACCGGCCGCCTCCGCCGGATCTCGCAGGTCCGCGGCCCGGAAGGCGGCTTCGCGCCCGCCCGCCGATGGCGGTGCGGCGGGTGTGCCCCGCCCGCAGACCATGACGTCCGCGCCGCTCGCGAGGAAGGCCCGCGCGATCGCGGCCCCCAGGCCCCTGGTGCCGCCGGTGACGAGCACGGCCCGCCCGGTGAAGTCCGTCGCGTGGGACTGGTCGTCCATGGTCGGCCCCCTCCTGTGCGAAAGCTACCAAGCGCTTGTTTGGTTTGGTAGGGGGAGGGGTGGATGAGGCGTGCCATGGGTGCGGACGGCTGCGGATACACGGGCGGCCGGCGCCTCCGCGGAGGTCACCGGCCGGCCGGGCGGTGCGCCGCCCCCGTCCCCACGGTGCGGCGCGGGTGGACCGCCCCCATCCGCTGGGACCGGTCCACGTCTGTCAGGACTCCGGCGCTCCCGCCGTGAGCCCGAGGCTCGGGAGAACCGCCATCTCCACGAACCTGGTCAGATACGCCGCGTCGGCGTAACGCCCCTCCAGCAGCGGCCGGGCGCGCATCACGCCGAGCAGCTGGGCCGCCACGAACTCGGCCCCCGGGAGGTCCGCCGCGATCTCGCCGCGCGCCTGGCCCCGCCGGACCATCGCGTCGATCGCCGCGATCTCCGGCAGGATCAGCGCCTCGCGCAGCGCGCACAACAGCTCCGGGCTCTGCAGCGCGGCATGGCTGAGGGCGTGCATCAGCGGGGTGTCGCTCTCCGACGCCTCGCCGATCGCCCGTGCGGCCGCCAGCAGGTCCCCGGCCAGCGTCCCGGTGTCGATGTTCGGCAGCCGCATCCGGCGGGTGCCGTGCAGAGCGGCCACCACCAGCTCCGGCTTGGAGCCCCACTGCCGGTACAGCGTCGACTTCCCGCAGCGGGTGCGCGAGGCGACGCCCTCCATCGTCAGCGACTCGTAACCGCTCTCCCGCAACAGCTCCAGCACCGCCGCGTAGAGCTCCTGCGCCCGCTCCGGTGTGATTTTCGACCGGCGGGACGCGAGGGCTGACTCCGGTGCGGAATCGGGGGACGGCATGGGCTCTACCTCCTGCGGCGGTGCGGCGAGGTTCTCGATACGCCAGTGTACCGAT
>MUNB01000532.1 GCA_002154345.1 Streptomyces griseus | reverse complement strand
GGTCCGCCCGCGTCGCCGCCCGCCGCCCCGCCGGGCCGAACCGTGCCCCTGACCTCGCCTCCGCCTGGCGGACGAGACCCCTAGGGGGCGCCCCCTCAAAGGGGCCAGGGCCCGTTCCTCCCGCCGGAGGACGTGGCGGCAGGGGGCATTTCCTTAACCTCTTCTTACGTCGCCGCTACGGCCCACCGCAGGGGGGCGGGTGGGGAAAACCCCACCCGAAGACTGCGCTGAGCACCATCGCGCCGGACACCGTCCGGAACCCAGACTCGGAACGTAGCCGACGACGTCCAGTCATCGACCGACATAGGAGAAATACCGTGACAACGGCTGTGACCATTCCCAGGCACGGGGGCACTGGAGGGCGTACGGCCGTCGCGGCGCGAGCGCGGCAGGTCGTGAAGGCGTACGGCACCGGAGAGACCCGGGTCGTCGCGCTCGACCACGTCGACGTGGACATCGCCCGCGGGCAGTTCACGGCGATCATGGGCCCGTCCGGCTCCGGCAAGTCGACCCTGATGCACTGCCTGGCCGGGCTCGACACGGTGACGTCGGGCGAGATCTTCCTCGACGAGACCGAGATCACCAAGCTCAAGGACAAGAAGCTCACCCAGCTCCGGCGCGACCGGATCGGGTTCATCTTCCAGGCGTTCAACCTGCTCCCGACGCTCAACGCGATCGAGAACATCACGCTGCCGATGGACATCGCGGGCCGGAAGCCCGACGCCGACTGGCTCCAGCAGGTCGTGGAGACCGTCGGCCTCGCCGAGCGCCTCAAGCACCGCCCGACCCAGCTCTCCGGCGGCCAGCAGCAGCGCGTCGCCGTCGCCCGGGCGCTCGCCGCCCGGCCGGAGATCATCTTCGGCGACGAGCCCACCGGAAACCTGGACTCCCGCGCCGGGGCCGAAGTCCTGTCGTTCCTCCGCAGGTCGGTCGACGAGCTGGGCCAGACCATCGTCATGGTCACCCACGACCCCGTCGCCGCCTCCTACGCGGACCGGGTGCTGTATCTCGCCGACGGTTCCATCGTCGACGAGATGCAGAACCCGACCGCGGAGCAGGTCCTCGACCGCATGAAGCACTTCGACGCACGTGGGCGGACGTCATGACCATCTGGAAGACCTCGCTGCGCAACTTCCTCGCGCACAAGGGCCGGATGGCTCTCTCCGCCGTGGCGGTGCTGCTGTCCGTGGCGTTCGTCTGCGGCACGCTCGTGTTCACCGACACGATGAACACCACGTTCGACAAGCTCTTCACCATCTCCTCGCCCGACGTCACCGTCAGCCCGAAGAGCGCGGCCGACGACGGCGAGCAGCCCGACAACGGCAAGCCCGCCTCGCTGCCCGCCTCCGCGATCCAGCAGGTCCAGAAGGCCGACGGGGTGGAGCGGGCCGAGGGTTCCGCCTTCTCCATGGCGGTCACCGTCGTCGACCGCGACAACAAGAACATGGGCTCCGACACCGGCGCCCCCACCATCGCGAGCAACTGGACCGAGAACGACCTGCGTTCGATGGAGATCACCTCCGGGCACGCACCCCGCGGTCCCACCGAGGTGATGGTCGACGCCGACACCGCGAAGAAGCACAAGCTCGCGATCGGCGACGAACTGCGCACCATCGCCGCCACCGGCGACCTCCGGGCGAAGATCAGCGGCATCGCGTCCTTCACCGTCACCAACCCGGGCGCGGCCGTCGTCTACCTCGACACCGCCACCGCGCAGAAGCACCTGCTGGGCGCACCCGACGTCTTCAACCAGATCCTGGTGACGGCCGGGAGCGGCGTCAGCGACGCCCAGCTCAAGAAGAACGTGGCCGCCGCCCTCGGCGACACCACCGCGTACAAGCTCCAGACCCAGCAGGAGGCCGCCGACGCCAACAAGAACGAGATGGGCGCCTTCCTGGACGTCATGAAGTACGCGATGCTCGGCTTCGCCGGAATCGCCCTCCTCGTCGGCATCTTCCTCATCGTCAACACCTTCTCGATGCTGGTCGCCCAGCGCACCCGCGAGATCGGCCTGATGCGGGCCATCGGCTCCAGCCGCAAGCAGGTCAACCGGTCCGTGCTGGTGGAGGCGGTCCTCCTCGGCATCGTCGGCTCCGTCCTCGGCGTCGCGGCCGGCGTCGGCCTCGCCGTCGGGCTGATGAAGCTGATGGGCGCCGTGGGCATGGAGCTGTCCACCCGGGACCTCACCGTCGCCTGGACGACCCCGGCGATCGGCCTGACGCTCGGCGTCATCGTCACCGTCCTCGCCGCGTACATCCCGGCCCGCCGGGCCGGCAAGGTCTCCCCGATGGCCGCCCTGCGCGATGCCGGAACCCCCGCCGACGGCCGCTCCGGCCGGGTCAGGGCCGGTATCGGCCTCGTCCTGACCGCGGCGGGCGGCGCGGCCCTGTGGACGACCACCCAGGCCGACAAGGCCACCGAGGGCTCGATGTTCCTCGCCCTCGGCGTGCTGCTGACCCTCATCGGCTTCATCGTGATCGGCCCGCTGCTGGCCGGTGTGGTGGTGCGCGGGCTGAGCGTCGTCGTCCTGCGGCTCTTCGGCCCGGTCGGCCGGCTGGCCGAACGCAACGCCCTGCGCAACCCCCGGCGTACGGGAGCCACCGGCGCCGCCCTGATGATCGGGCTCGCCCTGGTGGCCTGCCTGTCCGTCGTCGGGTCCTCCATGGTCGCCTCGGCCACCGAGGAGCTCGACAAGTCGGTCGGCGCGGACTTCATCGTCCAGGACAGCGGAGCCGGACGGCCGATCGTGCCGCAGGCCGCCGAGGCCCTGAAGGCGGTGCCGGGCCTGGAGCACCTGACGTCCTACACCTTCGTCAAGGCGAAGATCACCACCCCGGACGGCACGACGGAGGACGACGGCATCACCGCCGCCGACCCGACCTATCAGCAGGACGTCCGCCGCACCGCGCTCTCCGGCGACCTCTCCAAGGCGTACGGCGAGAACGCCATGTCCGTCGGCGAGGACTACGCCGAGAAGCACGGGGTCAAGGTCGGCGACACCCTCACCGTCGCGTTCACGGCCGGCGGGACGGCGAAGCTGAAGGTCGCCGCCATCACCTCCGACGACACCAACATCGACCGCGGCGCGATGTACACCAACCTCACCACCGCCGCCTCCTACGTCCCCGCCGACAAGATGCCGCAGAACGTGGCGATGTTCGGCAAGGCGGAGGAGGGCAAGGAGAAGGAGGCGTACGCGGCCCTCAAGAGCGCCGTCGCCGAATACCCGGTCTACAAGGTGCAGAACCAGGCCGACTTCAAGGAAGACCTGAAGAACCAGATCGGCCAGCTGCTGAACATCGTCTACGGTCTGCTCGCCCTGGCGATCATCGTCGCGGTGCTCGGCGTGGTGAACACCCTCGCCCTCTCCGTGGTCGAGCGGACCCGCGAGATCGGCCTGATGCGCGCCATCGGGCTCTCCCGCCGCCAGCTGCGCCGCATGATCCGGCTGGAGTCCGTGGTCATCGCCCTCTTCGGGGCGCTGCTCGGACTCGGACTCGGGATGGGCTGGGGCACGGCGGCGCAGAAGCTGCTGGCGCTGGAGGGCCTGGAGGTCCTGGAGATCCCGTGGCCGACGATCCTCACGGTCTTCGCCTGCTCCGCCCTCGTCGGACTGTTCGCCGCTCTCGTCCCGGCCTTCCGGGCGGGCCGGATGAACGTCCTCAACGCCATCGCGACGGACGGGTGAGCACCCTCCCGCCCCATGACGGTGACCCGGCGGCGCCCTCGCGGGCGTCAACGTGGCCCGACGGCCGTGACCCTTCCGGTGTCACCGTAGGATGACCGGCAGGCCCCGGGACGTTCCTCCAAACGTCCCGGGGCCGACCTGTTCCCCGGCCCCGGGACGTTTGGAGG
>MUNB01000531.1 GCA_002154345.1 Streptomyces griseus | reverse complement strand
CAGGCGGCGGCGCTTGAAGTAGCGCCAGGTGCGGCCGTCCAGGTGCGCGGACAGATAGCGCTCGGCGTCCGGGCGCAGATCGGGGCGCACCTTCGGCCGCATCGCGAAGCCGACGGCCGCCAGCAGACCGTTCACCTCGTCCGCGCCGTCCGGCTTCACCTCACCGTTCACCCTCACCGTGCCGCCCGACCCCACCGTGCCGTCCAACTCCGCGGCGTCGCCCGTCTTCTGCGCGGCGACCGCCTTCGCGTCGTCGAGAGCGGGCAGCACGGCATCGGCGAGCGTCGCCGGTATCCGCTCGGCGTTCTCGTACGGCGTCAGGCGCTCCAGCAGCAGCCCCGTGCCGACGGTCGCCACCGGCAGACCGTGGAACCGTGCCGCCCCGAACAGCTCGGCCGAGGTGCAGCCGACGACCAGCGCGGGCCGCAGCCGGCGCAGCAGCGCATCGGCCGGGACGGGCCGCGTGGTGTCGAGCACGGTCAGCCCGACGCCCAGCCGGTCCGCCTCGGCGAGCAGCGCCGCCGGGCTCTCCCACGGCGCGTACGGATCCGGCGCGAACACCAGCCGGGTGTGACCGAGGGCCGCGGCCCCGCGCACCATCTCCAGCCGCAGCCCCGCCTCCTCGGCCGCCGTGATCAGCCCGGCCCCGGCGAGATCCTGCCCGAGCAGCAACGCGGGCGCCTCGACGTCCGGCACCCCCGCGCCCGGCGCCCCGGCGCCCGGCACCCCCGCGTCCGGCAGCTCCAGGGCCGAGCCGGCCGCGTCGGACAACTCCCCGTCCAGGTCGGCGAGTTCGCCCACCACCTTGGTGATCGCCCCGACCGGAACGATCTGCGGCTCCACCCCGTACTCGCCCAGCAGCAGCAGGCGCACGCCGGGGACCAGGTCCGGATGGAGCAGCCGCCGCACCCGGGTCCCGGCCGGCGGCGGGAGCTTCTCGCCGGTCGGGCCGTAGCCGCCGGGCCCCTCGGCGTACACATCGACCGGCACCCCGGCGAAGACCTGGGTGAGGGCCCGGGCGGGCCCGGCGTGCGGGGAGTCCACCACCAGCTCCAGCGGCTCCTCGCCGAGCCCCCAGGCGCGCCGGAAGTGGCGCTCCCACAGCGGGGCGTCGTCGGCCCGGGGCAGCCAGCCGTCCGGGTGGAAGGGGAAGATCGCGTCGTTCCACGAGAGCACCTCGTCGAACCGGGCGCGCAGCCGTTCGAAGCCGATGGTCTCCGAGGCATCGGCGCCGGCCTCCGGAGCCGCCCCGGTCCGGGACAGCAGCAGGATCCGGCGGTCGGGCTCGGTGAAGCAGCACGCGTCGATCGCCGCGGCGAGCAGCACCGTCGCGGCGGGCGAGGAGGCGTGGAAGATCCGGATGGTCATGCGGCGGAGGCCCCCTTCGCGGCCGGGCGGCGGCGCAGCCTGCGCACCCGGGTCGCCCGTGTCACGTCCATGGAGTCGAGAGCCTCGTCCAGCAGTCTCTGCGGCAGGCGTCCCAGGGCCGCCGCGCCGCGCGACTTCAGTTCGCGGGCCACGGCCGGTTCGAATTTGTCGAGGTCGCCCAGATGATGGGCGATGACCGCGCAGTACGTACGGACGGCCTTCGGCAGAAACATCTCCGCCTCGCGGTCCGTGGCCGTATCGGCGATCACCTGGTCGAAAGCGCGCAGGAAATCGAGCTGGCGGACGTCACCGATCTGGGTCAGGGACGTGGCGACGCCCCGCCGGTAGAAATGGCCGAGCAGACCGAGGACGGCGAAGGATTCCGCCTCCCGGTGCAGCCGCCAGATCCACGGCCGGTCCTCGGCGGTGCGCAGCCCGTCGGTGAAGTGCAGCAGCCCCCGGTCCAGAAGTCGCCGGTGGTAGAGGCCCGCCCAGGCGAACGCGTAGTCCACCGACGTGGTGCGGTGGGCGGGCAGGATCGCGGACCGGGGGTCGCTCACCACGCCGTGCGGCCCGTGCGGAACCCTGCGCACGGTCCGCGAACTGCCGTTCACCTGGACGTGGTCGGTGCGCACGAAGTCGCAGCCCAGCGCCTCGGTCCGGGCCAGCAGCCGGGCGTAGTGGCCGGGGGCCAGCCAGTCGTCGCCGTCGAGGAACGCGATGTACTCACCGCGGGCGGCGTCCAGCCCGGTGTTGCGCGCGGTCGCCAGACCGCCGTTCACCTCGTGCCGCAGCAGCACGGCCCCGGGGATCTCCTCCGCGGCCCGGCGCAGCAACGGGAGCGTCCCGTCGGTCGAACAGTCGTCGACGAGAAGGAATTCGACGTCCTCGCGGGCGTTGGCCCGCAGACTTCTGAGGGTGTCGGGCGCGTAGGTCTGCACGTTGAAGAACGGCACGATGACGGAGAGCTTAACCACGCACATCACCTTAGGTGCGGCCCCGGACCCTTCCTTTTCCGCAATGCGCCCGGCAGGTGAACAACGTCCGACGCCCAGGTGAATCAGCTTTTCCGGAGCGGGAATTGAGGGCGTATTCGGGGTGCCTCCCCAATCGTCGGCTCGCTGTTAACCATCTGTTGCCATCGCGTTGGGCCGCGCATCGAAATGCCTTCCTAGCTTCTAGGACGTGCCCCCACGTACCAGCCATGAGGCCGAACCGGCCGAGACCCCCGCCGCCCGACCGGCGCTCCGGGTCGCCGTCCTCGCCGACTCCGACACCCGGTGGAAATGGGGCGCGCTCACCGCGCGCCGCCTGACCGCCGGAGCGGACGGACCGGACGCGCGCCCCGTCGAGGTCAGCGGGCTGCTGCTGCGCGGCCGGGCCACCCCGACGCCCCGCCAGCTCGCGGAGGTCGGCGAGGTCGGCATCGACGCCGAGCGGGTCCGCGAGGTCACCGCCGTCGAGTTCCTGCACACCGTGCGCGAGGAGAAGTACGACCTTCTCGTCCTCGCCCTCGTCGGCGGCGGCGTCCAGGCCATGCTGCACGGACTGGCCGCCCTCGACCTGCCGCGCCGGCCCGTCGTCGTCACCGGATACGTCGGGGTCGTCTACGAGAAGCTCGCCGACGGCCTCCTGCTCCGCCACGGGGCCGACGTCGTCCTCGCCAACTCGGCCCACGACGCGGGGCGTTTCCGCGCGGTGTACGAGGGGGTGGGCGCCGACGCCTCGGCCGTCACGGAGGCCGCGCTGCCCTTCCTCGGCGGAGCCCCGTACCAGCCCGAAGAGGGCCGCGCCACGGTGGTGTTCGCCGCCCAGCCCTCCGTACCGGCCTCCCGCGCCGACCGTACGTATCTGCTCCGCCGGCTCGTCGAGCACGCCCGGCTGCACCCGCGCCGCGAGGTGCTGCTGAAGCTGCGTTCCAAGCCCGGCGAGCACACCACGCACATCGAGGAACTGCCCTACCAGAGGCTCGCCCAGAAGCTGCCCGGCGGGCTGCCGCCCAACTTCCGCCTGGTGTACGGGCACATGGGCGAGGTCCTGGACCGCACCGACCTCCTGGTCACGGTCTCCTCGACCGCCGCGCTGGAGTCCCTGCACCGCCGCATCCCGACCGCCGTCCTCACCGACCTCGGCGTACGGGAGACCCTCGGCAACCACCACTTCGTCGGCTCCGGGCTCCTCACCTCCTGGGACAAGCTCGACGGCGGGCTCCGGCCCCGGCCGGACGCGGAGTGGGTGGCCGGGCAGGGCGTCGCCGCCGACGGCTCGTACAGCACCGCCTACGACACCGCCCGCGCCAAGGTGGCCGCCCTCCTCGACGGCGGTCAACTCCCGCCGCTCGCCCCCTACTACACCCCC
>MUNB01000530.1 GCA_002154345.1 Streptomyces griseus | reverse complement strand
ATCCGGCCCGCGTACATCACGAGGGTGGTGTCGGCGAAGTAGCGGGCGGAGGCGATGTCGTGGGTGATGTAGAGGATCGCCAGGTGGAGGCGTTCCTTGAGGTCGCGGAGCAGGTTGAGGACGCCGAGCCGGATCGATACGTCGAGCATGGAGACGGGTTCGTCGGCGAGGAGGACCTGCGGGTCCGCGCCGAGCGCCCGGGCGATGGCGACGCGCTGGCGCTGCCCGCCGGAGAGCTCGTGCGGGAACTTGTCCAGGAACTGCTGGGGCGGGGTCAGTTGGACCCGGTCCAGCAGGGCGGCCAGGTTCTCCGCCAGCTCGGCGTCGCCGTTGCCCGCCCGGCCGTGGATCTTCAGGGCGCGGGTGAGGTGGTAGCGCACGGTGTGCACCGGGTTCAGCGAGGCGAAGGGGTCCTGGAAGATCAGCTGGACCCGGCGTACGTAACGGCGGAAGGACCGGCCACGACCGGCCACCACCGGCTCGCCGCCCAGCCGTATCTCGCCCGAGGTGAGCGGATAGAGCTGGGCCAGCAGCCGGGCGACGGTGGACTTGCCCGAGCCGGACTCCCCCACCAGGGCCGTGACGGTGCCGCGTCTCAGCCGGAGCGAGACGTCGTCGACGGCGTGGACGCTGCGGCGCTCGCGGGCGAACAGGTCGCGGGCGGTGCGGCGCAGGGGAAAGTGTTTGGTGACTCCGCGCGCTTCGAGCACCACATCGGTGCCGTCGGGCGCGGTCTCGGGCTGTTCGCTCGTGGTCATGGCCGGTTCTTTCCGTCCTTCCCGTCGTTCCCCGTGCCTACTTGGAGGCGGGCTTGAGGTTGAGCACGATCTCCAGGGCGGTGGGCTGGGTGTGCTGCGGCGGGGCGTACGGGTTGGCCTCGGTGGGCCAGCCGATCCAGTTCTTCGTGGAGTACTCGGCTCCGATGGGCGCGGCGGCCGTCGGGATGACCGGGGCCTCCTCGACGAAGATCTTCTGGAGGGTGTTGAGCGCCTTGGTGCGGTCCGCGTCCCCGGTGGCGTTGGCGTACTCCTTGAGCGCGGCAGTGGCCTCGGGGCTCTTGAAGCGCCCGAAGTTGCCCGTCTGGGAGCTCTTGCCGATGGGCTGGAGGATCGCCCCGTCCATGATGTTCTGGTACATGTCGTAGGGGGTCGCGCCGCTGTTGGTCCAGTGCAGGGTGGCGTCGAAGTTGCCGTTGGCGACGTCCGCGCCCCAGGCCTCGGCGGTCTGCGTCTTGACCTTGGCCTCGATGCCGAGTTCCTTGATGTTGTCCTTGATGATCGCGAGCCCGGTGATGTAGTCGTTCCAGCCGGCCGGGTCGGTGAAGGTCAGCTTCACCGGCTTGCCGGACGGGTCCTTGAGCACCCCGCCGCTGAGGGTGAACCCGGCCTCGCTGAGCACCTTCTTGGCTCCGGCGACATCGGGCTTGGTGGTGGCGTCCTGGTATTCGGGCGCGAGGAAGGGCTCACCGGCGGGCAGCGGGATGCCGGTCGGGTTGGTGATCTCCGGGTAGAGCGTGGCCTGGGCCTGGATGTGGATGGCCTTGCGGTCGACGACCATCGCCATCGCCTTGCGCAGCGCCGGGTTGTCGAAGGGCTTGCGGGCGGTGTTGAACCAGAGGCCGTGGATGCCGAGGCCGGAGGGGAACCAGAGCTGGTGGTTCTTGGGGTCCTTGTCGATGAAGAGCTGCTTGTGGTTCGGCATGAAGACGAAGGACCACTCGACCTTGCCGGTGGCCAGCGCGGTGGTGGCGGCGCTGTTGTCGTTGTACGCGGTGTAGCGCAGCTCCTTGACCTTGGTGGTGCCGTTCCAGTAGCTGGGCGTGGCGGTCAGGGTGGTGGTCTGCGGGGTGAACGTCTTGAGCTTGTACGGTCCGGAGCCGACCGGGGTGCGGTTGGGCCAGGTCTCCGGGTTGTCGACCTTCTCCCAGATGTGCTTGGGCACGACGAAGGTCTGGATGATCTTGTTCTGGTTGACGAACTGGGACTCCTTGAAGGTCAGGACGACCTTCTTGCCCTCCACGGCGATCCCGTCGAAGGGGATGCCGTTCCCGTTGAGCGCCGGGTGCTTCTTGAGGAGGTTGAAGGTGAACTCCACGTCGGCGGCGGTCAGGGGCTTGCCGTCGGCCCACTTCGCCCGGTCGTCGAGGGTGAAGGTGACCTTGGTGAAGTTGTCCTCCCAGGCCCATTCGGTGGCGAGCCAGGGGTCGGCCTTCTCGGTGGGCTTGATCATGTTCGTCATGGCCAGCGGCTCGTAGATCATGTAGCGGTAGCCGAGGACCGCGCCCGCCGAGGTGTTGAGGAACGGGTTGCTGTTGTTCGTCTGCGGTCCGTCCGGCTTGCCCAGGGTCAGCACGCCGCTCGCGGCGCCGCCCCCCTTGTTGGCGCCCGAGTTGGCGTTCGAGCAACCGGCGGCGAGCGCGACCACGACGGTGGCTGCGGCGACCGCTCTGAGGGTGGTGCGACGGCGTACGGACATGGCGTCTCCAGGAAGGGGCTGCCGGGGTCGGGAGAGCCCGGCGGGCGGAAGGGTGCGAAGAGAGCGGGGCGCGGCCGTGCGGCCGGGTCCTCAGGGCGCCGAGTGGCGCACGACCAGTTCGGTGGGCAGCACGGCCGGTCCGTCCGGTACGGGCGTGCCGCCGAGGTGGGAGAGCAGCATCCGGGCCGCCGTCTCGCCCATCCGGCGGGTGGGCTGGCGCACGGTGGTGAGGGGCGGTTCGGTGTGTTCGGCCATCGGGATGTCGTCGAAGCCGACGACGGCGATGTCGTCCGGGACCCGGCGTCCGGCGGCCCGCAGGGAGCGGAGCACACCGGCCGCGCTGATGTCGTTGTGCGCGAAGACGGAGTCGAACGCGACGCCCCGTGCGAGGAGTTCCTCGACGGCGAGCCGGCCTCCGCGTTCGGTGAAGTCGCCTTCGACGACCAGATCGGTGGGCAGGACCGAACGGAATCCGGCTGTCCGGTCCCGTACGCAGCCGAAGTGCTGGGGGCCGGTCAGGATCAGGGGCCGGGAGCGTCCGGCGGCGTGCAGGTGGCGGGCCGCGGACGCGCCTCCCTCGTGGTTGGTGGTCACGACGGAGGGGAATTCGGGGTGGTGGCCGCGATCGTCGATGAGCACGATCGGCAGGCCGTCGCGGTGCAGTTCGGTGAGGTGGCCGAGGGTGTTCTCGGGCTCCACGACGACGAGCCCGTCGAAGGCGCGCGCGGACACCTGGCTGGTGAAGCGCTGGACGGACTCGGCCCCGCGGTTGCAGGTGAAGAGCAGCAGCCCGTAGTCGGCGGCCTCGACGGTGTCGACGACGCCCTGGAGCAGTTCGCCCATCCACGGCCAGGTCAGCGAGGGCACGAGCATGCCGACCGTACGGCTGGAGCCGCGGGCGAGGCCGACGGCTCCGGAGCTGGGTACGTAGCCGAGCTGTGCGATCACTTCACGAACACGGGCGGCCGTGGAACGGTCCACCTCGCCCTTGGTGTTGATGACCCGTGACACGGTCGTCTTGCTGACGCCGGCCTCGCGGGCGACATCGGCGATGGTGACACGCATCTGGGCCTCCGTTGGACCAGGCAAGGGCAAGGAACAAGCAGGTGGGAGCAGGGTGGGGCAGCGCGGCGGGCAGCAATGTGACACCGCGGCCGACGCGTTCGGTACCGGTTCCGGAACCGGTACCGGCGTTGCGGCTGGAGTTAACCGCGCCGATACGGGGCCGTCAATACTTCACGTCGAGATTGGTCCGGACCCATCGGCCCACCAGGCAGGACGCATTGTGCATTCACCTCTTGAACGCAGAAGAGCCACCGCCCGGTGACGGGCGGCGGCTCTCGTGTGCTGCGGTGCCGGCGGGCTACTCGGTGGGCTCGACGCCCGCGCGCAGCAGACCGTAGGTGTACGCGTCCTCCAGCGCCTGCCAGGAGGCGGCGATGACGTTCTCGGCGACCCCCACGGTCGCCCAGTCGCCGGTGCCGTCGCCGGTGGTGATGAGCACCCGGGTGGTGGATTCGGTGCCGGTGCGGCCCTCCAGGATGCGGACCTTGTAGTCGACCAGCTCCAGCTTGGCGAGCTGCGGGTAGATCCGCTCCAGGGCGACGCGCAGGGCCCGGTCCAGCGCGTTGACCGGGCCGTTGCCCTCGGCGGTCGCGACGATCCGCTCGCCCTTGGCCCAGAGCTTCACGGTGGCCTCGTTGGCGTGGGTGCCGTCGGGGCGGTCCTCGACGATCGCCCGCCAGGACTCCGTACGGAAGTAGCGCCGGGCCCGGCCCTCGACCTCGCCGCGCAGCAGCAGTTCGAAGGAGGCGTCGGCGGCCTCGTAGGTGTAGCCCTTCAGTTCGCGTTCCTTGACCCGCTCGACGACCCGGCCGACCAGGGCGCGGTCGTCGCCGAGGTCGACGCCCAGCTCCTTGCCCTTCAGCTCGATGGAGGCGCGGCCGGCCATGTCGGAGACCAGCATCCGCATGGTGTTGCCGACCAGCTCCGGGTCGATGTGCTGGTAGAGGTCGGGGTCGACCTTGATCGCGGAGGCGTGGAGCCCGGCCTTGTGGGCGAAGGCCGAGACGCCCACGTACGGCTGATGGGTGGAAGGGGTGAGGTTGACGACCTCGGCGATGGCGTGCGAGATCCGGGTCATCTCGGCGAGCGCACCCTCGGGCAGCACCTTCATGCCGTACTTGAGTTCCAGGGCTGCGACGACGGGGAAGAGGTTGGCGTTGCCGACCCGCTCGCCGTAGCCGTTGGCCGTGCACTGGACGTGGGTGGCGCCGGCGTCCACGGCGGCCAGCGTGTTGGCGACGGCGCAGCCGGTGTCGTCCTGGGCGTGGATGCCGAGCCGGGCGCCGGTGTCGGCGAGGACGGTGGAGACGACGGCCTGGACCTGGGCGGGGAGCATGCCGCCGTTGGTGTCGCAGAGGATGACGACCTCGGCGCCCGCCTCGTACGCGGTGCGGACCACGGATTTCGCGTACGCGGCGTTGGCGCGGTAGCCGTCGAAGAAGTGCTCGCAGTCCACGAAGACGCGGCGGCCCTGTTCGCGCAGGTGGGCCACGGTGTCGCGGACCATCTCCAGGTTCTCGTCCAGGGTGGTGCGCAGGGCGAGCTCGACATGGCGGTCGTGCGCCTTGGCCACCAGGGTGATCACCGGGGCGCCGGAGGTCAGGAGCGCCTTGACCTGGGGGTCCTCGGCCGCGCTGCCGCCGGCTCTGCGGGTCGCGCCGAACGCCACGAGCTGGGCGTTCTCGAAGGTGATCTCCTGCTGGGCGCGGGCGAAGAACTCGGTGTCACGCGGGTTGGCCCCCGGCCAGCCGCCCTCGATGTACCCCACACCGAAGGTGTCCAGATGACGGGCGATGGTCAGCTTGTCGGCGACCGTCAGGTTGATGCCCTCACGCTGAGCACCGTCGCGCAGTGTGGTGTCGAAGACATGGAAACTGTCGTCGGTGGCGTTGGCCTTGGTGGTCATGCTGATCTGGCTCCTGTCGGATGAGTGGATCCGGACGATCGGGTTCCACTTGCCCCCATCATCCCGCGTGCTCCGTCCGGCCCGGGTACGGGCCGGAAAACGAAAAAACCCCTCGCGGGTGCGAGAGGTCTGCGCGCGGGTCTGGGGCACGGTGGCCGTGCCGTACGGGGTGGTACGGGACGGTCACTGCGGACCGGCGCGCCTGCTGCCAATAATCATGACGAACGAGGACACGGCAGAAGTCTCGCACAGTGACGCGCCCGTGACGCCGGGCGTCTCAGGATGCGGTCGTGACGCCGGTCGCATCTCCTGCGCCGCCGCGCGGCGGATCACGCGGTCGCCCGCGCGGGGCCCGGCGTCAGCGTCTCGTCGAGGAACTCCGCCACCTGCGCCAGCACCTGCTCGCGGCCCGTTCCCGGGATCCCGACCGTGACGTGGATGCTGAACCCGTCGAGCAGCGCCCGCAGCCGGGCGGCGAACCGGTCGGCGTCCACGGGCCGGAACTCGCCGCGCGACATCCCCTCGGCGAGCAGCGCCACCAGGTCGCGGTGCCAGGCCCCCTCGATCGCGGCCTGCCGGGCGCGGGCGTCCTCGTCGGCGTTCTGCGAGCGGCCCCAGACCTCCAGCCAGAGCGTCCAGTGGGGGTCGCGGTGGCCGGCGGGCAGATAGAGACCGATGTACGCGTCCAGCCGCTCCCGGGCGGATCCGGCCCCGGAACCGGGCTCGGCCAGCAGGGCACGCCGCTCGGCCCCGAGGCGGTCCTCGCTCCACTCCAGGGTCCGGAGCAGCAGTTCGTCCTTGGTGCGGAAGTAGTAGAGCAGGTGCCCGCTGCTCATCCCCACCTCGCGCCCGAGCCCGG
>MUNB01000053.1:67077-67413 GCA_002154345.1 Streptomyces griseus | reverse complement strand
GCCGCCGCCCTTCCGGCCACCGCGCCACCGGCTGTCCGTTTCCCGACCGCTTCCGCGCCCGGCGAGTGGCGAGGGCCGCTCCACCCGGGTGCGGGCCCATGGGGGAAGGGCCCCGGACCGCTTCGTGACGGAAGCGGTGCCGGGGCGTTCGGGGCAGGCCGTTCCCACGCGGGCCTCCGGACGTACCGCCGGCACGAGGGCGTGCCGGGCACGCTGGGCGCAGCGGATGCCGTTCCGGCCGCCCGGGGTCTGGCCCTGGACCTCGGCAGCTCCCGTACCCGGGCCTGGGTGCCCGGCCGGGGCCTGGTTCTCGACCCGTACCCCGCCTCCGCCCCC